>JBCCFC010000899.1:0-5873 GCA_039029935.1 Chloroflexota bacterium | reverse complement strand
GGGTGTTTCAGGTCCGGGTGTTTCAGATGTTGGCATGGGTGTCGTTGTGCCAGTAATCACAGGGGTTGACATAGGCGTTGGGGTAGCATCACCAGCATTGCCAGAGGTTGGCGTCGGTGTTATGAGCAGCTCAATTGTCGATGATGGCATAGGCGTTGCCGTGGGTGTATTCTCTCCATTATCACTACCAGCATCATTACCGCTATCGTCAGGTGTTGGTTCAACAATCAATGTCGGTGTTGGTGTTAAATTGACTGGAATTGGCTCGACAATTTCAACAGACCCATCTTTGGCTTGGCCTCTAATGCTACGATGCTGCGGGTTGGTAAAGCTCGGGTTGGGTGAGGTGGAAATGCGAATGGGGGCGGTGCGGCTGGTGTTATCAGTCAGTTCGCAGACGATGTTAAAGGCCATGAATGCGATAACACCATCGGGGATGAGCGAGGAGGGTGGGGAGAAATCAGCGATGATGATGTCGATTTCTCCATCCGTATCGCTCGCATCAAAGCTGGTCGGCATGGTAAAGGCAGCGGGTAGTGTGTAGATGATGCCATCGGGAATCAAATCGTTGTTGCTATCTGCGCCATTGAACGCAAGACACGTCTCATCATAGTCAATGGAGAAGAGCGTTCCTGCTACGGTTTTGTCATTGCTAGCAAATTCGATAGGAACAGTGACAGTGCTATTTGTGACTGCCAACACACCGCTCGGAATGCTGAGAACAGGTTCATCAAGCACAAACTGATCAACAATTGGCGTATCAGTATCGGCATTCGCAAGGACGAAGAACTGTGTGCTGTGCCAGTGACCGTAGAGCAGCCCACATAGAAGTAGACAAATTGTGAGAAGTGTTTTGATATACATAATAAATTAGCCGATAGTTGACAGTTGATAGTTGACAGTGAAAGAGTCTGATTCTGACCACTATCAACTGTCAACTGTCAACTATCAACTGTTAAATTATTTAAGGACGACTGGCATGAAGACCCAGTGTGAATCGACGACTTCGGTGTACTCGAATGTACCTAGTTGGAGATTAGCACCGTTGACATCCATTGCAACGCCACTGCCATCAGCTGCACCCAGCGAGGCATCAACCAAGCGGATGGCCTCTGGGTCAACTGTCATGTCTGCGCTGGTCTGTAGCGAGATGGTGGCGACCATGCCGTCAGCCATTGTTGGCATCTGTAGCGCAAAGGTGTACATCACAACCGTAACTCGACCATTGTCAGCATCGTAGTCCACCTGTGGTGTCATGCCTGCTGGCACATTAAACGTTGCCTCACGGTAGCCAAATGTGCCTGGCTCAAACTCCAGCGTAAAGGCGGCGGAGACGACACTGTTGCCATCGCTCTGGAGATGAACCGGAATGTTGACTAGCTGTGCATTTGGTGCTGCTGGGGCAACGGTTGGTCCGCGCTTGACGGCTGCCGCAGCCACTGCTGGCATTGTGCAGCTATTGTTGCCAAAGAGGATACTCACGAGACAGGTCAGGTCAGCAATGTCTACCTTGCTCACCGGACTTGCATTGTATGACAGATTTGATTCTGGTGATGCATCACAACCCAGCGGGCTACCAACAAAATTGTCACGGAAGGAGTAGAGCCAGAATTCTGGCCCACCCAGTGTGCCATCCCCAGGAACATTGCTACCCGCATCAAAACTCTCGATAATCACAGCAGGCAAGTCACCAGCGTTGATGCTGCCATCATGGTTACAGTCGCCTGGCGTATCGTTGGCAATAAAGGCCATATCACCATCATCGACTTTACCAGTGACAGTCACAATCCCTGTGTTTGACTGGACAGATGCTGTGTTCGTGAAGACTGGTGTCACACCCGTTGTAGCAGTCATGGGTGACTCTTTGTTTGTACAAGTGATTAACGTGTCCACATTAAAGACCAAGTTGACCAGTGCTGCTGTGTCTGTCAATACACCTGCACCCGCATCAACGGTGACATCCACCCGATTGGAGCCGCCCAGGTGCTCCAACATGTGTGTTACGCTGACATGCGATGTTGTGGCTGCTTCATCCAAACTCAGACAGAAGTTGTCAAAGGTCAGGCTAAAGTCTGCACCTGCATAGCTGCCTCCCTTGGTCGTCAACGAGACAGGTACAGTCATGGTCATTCCCTGTTTTCCGAATAATTCACCAGGAACATCTGACAGACCCAAAACAGGTGATTCCTGTGCCATCAGTGCAAACTCTGTGAAGTGTGCAAGCGTTGCCACAATGACATTGCTGATGCCATCCCGTGAGGTGATGGTGATACCATTGGTTGACCATTGGGACATACCTGTATCCCAATACCAGAGCGTCATCGTCTCTTCGTCCACATTCACCAAATCGGCATCATTATAGTTAAGCGTGATGGTCACAGGCGATGAGAAGACAAATCCATCTTGCACCTGCCATGCCCCGTTCTCTTGCAGATAAAGGTCCATCTCAAAGACGCGTCCTGCAAAGTCATAGCCAGTTGGAGCCGCATTCGTGCTCATGCCTGTTTCGTTTTCCTGATAGACCAGATTCATCGGCCCATAGCTGTCGTCAATTGCCTCATCAGGAATCACAAGTGCGGTTGTCTTCTCAAAGGCCATCACACTGCGAGCAAGAGCACCGCTAGAGAATGTGAAGACAAAGACGTTATCGCTCCCTGAATTCGTATCCGTGATAATCGTGTTATCATTGACACCCGCCTCAACCACTGTTACTGTGATTGTACCTGTATTGGTCAGTGGCGTTGTCGCGTTATCACTCACATCATAGCTGAACGTGAAGATACCAGCCGCATCGGGCGTATAGGTGATCACTGTAGAGTTAAAGGCAACTGTACCAGAGGCAGGTTGTGTCACACCAACAATCGCAATCGTCTCTGCGCCAGGGTCACTATCGCTTTCCTCCATATCGACATCCAAGTCAGAGTCGTTTGCAAGCGCAGCAATGGCGATTGCTTGTCCTTGGAAGGTCATCTCAATATCATCTACTGGTACAGGTGCTTCGTTGACATCGACAACCGTGATGGTGAACACCTTGTCAAAGGTCAGGCTTGGACTACCACTGTCGCTTGAACGAACTGTCACAGTATAGCTGTTTTGTGCTTCAAAATTAAACATCATGCTGCTGCGCAATAAATCGCCCGAAATGTTAAAGGCAGATGTTGCGCCATCAACAAGCGTATAGGTGAACGATTGGCTACTATCCTGATGCGTTGTTGTCAATTGGCCGATGTTGGTATTGATACTCAAGTTTTCTGTGATAGCATGGCTACCGTTGAGTGAAACATCGGTTGGGACACCACCGTCATCCAGAATCGTGACTGTGACTGTCTCAGTGTATGATAGATTACTGCTGTCGGTCGTGCGCACGGCCACTGTGTACACACTCTGCGTCTCAAAGTCAAACGACTGATTGCTCACAAGAGAATTGCCAGAGATGCTAAAGGCAGACGTTGCCCCTGCTTCCAATGTATAGGTGAAGGTGTCACCCGCATCCTGGTCTGTCGTAGTCAGGGTGCCAATGTTGGTCAACGCTGGCAGATTTTCGGTGATTGTGCCTGTACCCAACAGCATCAAATCGGTTGGTGCATCAGGATCATCCAGCACGGTGATGGTGAAGGTTTCGCTATAGGTCAAGTTGCCACTGTCCATCGTCTGAACCGTGATGGTGTAGCTACTCTGTGTCTCAAAGTCAAATACCTGACTGCTTTGGAGCGTGTCACCTGCAATCGTGAAGGCCGAAGTCGCACCGTCAACCAACGTGTAGGTGAACGTGTCACCAGCGTCTACATCCGTTGTCGTAAAGACACCGATGTTGGTCAGGGCTGGCTGATTCTCGGTGATGGTGTGGCTACCGTTCAACATCATGTCGGTTGGTCCTTCATTCACATCAATGATGCTGATGGTAACAACCTCGCTATAGGTCAAGTTGGTGCTGTCCCGTGTCTCAACCGTCAATGTATAAGTACTCTGCGTCTCAAAATCGAACATCATGTTACTATACAGCGTGTCACCCGTGATGGTGAAGGCTGACGTTGCACCGTCAATCATTGTGTATGTGAAACTGTCACCCGCATCTTGGTCGGTTGTCGAGAACGTGCCAATCGTGGTTGAGATAGGTAGGTTCTCCGTAATCTGCGTACTACTCAAAACAAGGTCAGTGGGTGCGTCTGGCGCATCAATAACCGTGATGGTGAACGTCTCATCATAGGTCAAGGACCCGCTATCAGTCGTGCGAACTGTCACTGTGTAGCTGCTCTGTGTCTCAAAATCAAAGCCTTGGTTGGTTTGCAGAGTGCTCCCTGTCACCGTAAAGGCACTGGTTGCACCGTCTACCAATGAATAGCTATGTGAATCACCCGTATCTTGGTCAGTTGTTGTGAACTGGCCGATGGCTTCCAGCAAGCCGAGATTTTCTGTGATCGTGTGGCTACCACTCAGCGAAATATCGGTTGGTACCTCGTTGACATCGTTCACTGAAATGGCAAAGGTTTCGGTATAGATAAAGCCTTCCCAGTCAGTTGTCTGCACACAGATGTTATAGCTGTTCTTTGTTTCATAATCAAAGGCACTGCTGGCTTGCAGCGTATTACTCAATGCACCCGTCAATGTAAACGTACCATTATCAGCACTGTCCGCAGCATTGGCACAAGTTGTGACCAAAGCGTAAGTGTGCTGCGTATCGTTGATATCGCTGTCATGATCGGTTGTGGAGAGTGTGCTTGTGAAGACAATATTTTCCGCAACGGTCATTGGAATCGTTGCAATGTCAATCGGTGTGGCATTAAAGCGCAAGTCAAATGGCTTATTTGTACCTGTGCCAGCAATGCTCATGGCGTTGTTGCTACCATACTCAGTGTTGGTGAAGGTGAGTGTCACTGCCTCAGTTGCACCAATGCCCACGCCATCGGTCGTATTTGTGCGGCAACTGTTGACACCAAAGGTGACGGTCATGATTGAGCCTGTGTCAATCGAATGGACCACCCCAAAGCCTGTCAGGAAATCGGTCGCCATAATTGCCTGAATACCATTTGCGCCTGTATCCGTGACACCAGTCGTTACCCAATTAATTGTTGGATTGAACACAACGTCTGTATCTGGGTCATTGAGTGACAGACACTCATTGTTGTAATCCAGCGTGAAGTCGATAGAGCCGACTTCGTTGCCGCCATCATCCAAATTGACAACCACGTCCACTGTACTGACATCACCATCAATATAGTAGGTGTCTGCGCTCAATGCACCAAGGTTTGCACCAACGGGTACAGTAATCGGCTGTTGTGGACTAAGAGTAAGGTCTGGCGGTGCTGCATAGGCGGTATTGATAGTACCGACCAATGCAAATAAGACCGCCAAACAGAGGCTGAAAACAATACTTTGTGTGGCTCGTTGATTTGTCCAATGGGCGAATCTATGGCTAAATGCAGGGGCTGTACTGGATGATAGCCCTATACATGTAGCGGTCGTCTCTTGGATGCTATGAGCCGGGTGCTTCTTCTGAAGAACCATGTCGATGTGTTTTGTACTCATCAGATGAACATCTCCTAAAATCAGTTTCTTTATTAACAAACGTGTTACTTAAACTTCCTAAAAAACTGCAAAACCGTTCTGTCGTTGTCATGATCACATGAATAGCCAATCATGACATCGGCATAATGTTAGATGTTTTGCTCCGATAGATGATTCGTATGAATGCGGTCTGTCTATACGCCGCCTCCAGACTGAAACTTGTTCCTATGGAAGATGACGTGATTCGATAGTGTCAGTTACGACTTTTTTTTAGACTTAGGATAAATGACGTAGAAGAGTTGAAGGGTTGAATAGTTGTAGTGTTTTTAGGTTGGGGAAAGGTGACAAGTGAAGAGTGGAGAGTGTTG
>JBCCFC010000898.1:0-5889 GCA_039029935.1 Chloroflexota bacterium | reverse complement strand
TTGTTGCCAAGACTGGTGGTGACTATCTTTATATTCAAGATGCAATTGACTCTGCGTCTTTGGGTGAGGTTATTGCAATTTTACCTGGTACATATCATGGTGGGTTACGCATTATCAAAGAATTGCATATAATAGGTATTGGAAGACGGGACAAAATTATAATTGAGACTTCTAATGAAAATGTAGTTTACTTTGATGCGCAACAAGGTACCTTGAAGAATCTAACATTTAAGCTTATAAATAGTCGTCATAGAATTTTTGCAATAGAACTTGCAGGAGGAGAGCTTCTACTAGAAAACAGCGACTTAACCTCCAATGTTGGGACAATCATCGGCATAAGCAATAATGCCAATCCTATAATCCGTAACAATACAATTCATGATGCGCCACAAACAGGAATCCTTGTTCATTCTGGCGGAGCAGGTATAATAGATGGAAATGAAATTTATAATAATCAACTTCAAGGTATTGTAGTCAGCTCAAATGGGAATCCGTTTGTGACACGCAATAATATCTATAATAACAAGGGTATAGGGATTTTTGTATATAAAGGTGGAAAAGGAAGTTACATTGGTAATTACATACATAACAACATCCCCACAAATTTCCATATCGCCGAGGACGCGGATGTTATAGAGTGGGGACATGCACAGGAAAAAAGCCCTTAACTTGAGATTTTATTTTTGTTACTCCAACCCAAACTCCACCTGACTCACATTATCTACTTGCTTCACGCGAATCAAATTCTCCGTTGCCTGCTCAAAGGTGTCGTCATGACTGATGATAAAGAGTTGATTAAACCCACGCATATCCAAAATTTGACGCGCCAATGAGGAGCGACGGGTTTCATCGAGATTGGTGGTCGGTTCATCAAAGAAGGCGATGTCGATATTGCTCATTTCGCGTAGTAAAGCCAAGCGCACGGATAACGCTGCCGTCATCTGCTCGCCACCCGAAAGCTGTGCAAACTGTCGCATCCGCCCACCAACTTCGAGCGAGATGCTATAATCTTCATGCCAATAGAGACGGCGGCTGTTGTCCTGCATAATTTCGTTAAAGATTTGTGCGGCTTCTTCGCTGATGCGCGCTACTAGGGCCTTGGTGACATAGGGACCAGCCTGTCGCAGGATGCTGCGGATATATTCTAGCACTTCGAGCCGTCGTTGGAGTTGCTTTTGCCGTGCCTTGGCCTTGTCCAGCGAGACCCGTGCACTCTGCAACGCTTCAATCTCACCTTGCAGACGCACCGCTTCTCTTTGCAAAAATTGTAGCTGTCCTTGCAACGCACCAAGCTGTGTGCGACACTGTTGCTCGTTGCGAATCAGCGTTTGGTGATGCGCTCTGTCAAACTGATCCTCGGCCAGCTTGAGCGAATCGGCCAACTCCGCGGCCACCCCTTGCAATTGCGTGTGTGTCTGCTGCGCTTGATGGCGAGCCACTGTGCGCTCGGCCAAGGTTGATGCCAGTTGACGATGCATCAGCACAGCTTGATAGGCGGCATTAAACTGCTGCAATTTGGCATTGTTCTCGGCGATAAGCGTATCCAACTGCGCAAACTCGGTAAGCTGATGCTCAATCGTCAGCCGTTGATCCTGCAACTGCCCCAAGCTCGCCTGAATGCGCTGTGCATTTTGTTTCAATGTCGGGCCTTGACTAACCTGCTGCTGGGCAACCGCAACCTGCTGTTTTGGATTGCCCAACTGTTGTAGCGATGCCTGTACGCTCTGGATGCGCATGGGAGCATCGGCCAATTGGGTCACACGCTGGCCCTGGGCATCAAGCTCAGTTTGCATCCCGCTCAACTCACCCTGCACTTGGGTCAAGTCGGCCATGCGTGGCAAATTGCGCAGTGCCTGTTGAAACTGTTGACGCTCCTGCTCTGTGGATGCAATCTGTTTCTCGACTGCCTTGGTTTCCTTACGCCGCTGTGAATAATCGGCACGTAGCTGCGTGAGACGTGTCTGTGTCTGTTGGAGCAGATTGGCACGATGCTCTGGTGTAAGTGGCTGCTCACAGATAGGGCAATTCACCGTATCAGACTCGGTTTGCTCCAAAATTTTCACCTGTTGACCAACTGTATTGCCCTCGGCCTTACACAACTCCTGTGCCTCAATCAGAGCGACATGGTTGGCCTGCGTCTGCGTCAGCGTCACCTCTAACGTGTTAAGCTGTGATTCGAGCGACGTGGTCTGCTCTAGCTGTGTGCTAATCTGGCTAAACCGTGTCTGCAATTTCTGCAAATTGTTCTGTAACGTCTTCTGTCGCTTCTGCTCACTGGCAAGCAGCGCATTCTCTTTTTGTGCCTCTTGTAGCGTCGATTCTAACTCACTCTGTCGCACCACATCACCCGCCAACGCCGCTATCGTCGCCTCCGCCTGTTGGACGACCTGTAGATTTTGCTCAATCGCGGTCAGCTCCGCTTGCCCACGCGCCGTGCTGGTTTCCAACTTGGCAAGATTGGCCTGCATAGTTTGCCGCGCCTTCACCCGCTGCTCCAGTACCTGCTGTTGGCCTTGCGCTGACTCATATTGCGCCGCCCCCGTCTGATTCTGCGTCACCATTGTCTCAGCCTGTTGCGCCTCTGCCTCAGCCGTCTGCGTCCGCTGCACCTCAAACCCCATGCGCTGCAACTCCTGCTCGGTCTGACGATGTTGGTTGCGCAATGACTCCAATGTCTGCGCCTGTTCATCCATCAAAGTCCGTTCAGCCACCACTTTTTGCAGCATGGCCTCTAGCATGGTCGATTCCTGTGACGCTGCCGCCATATCCTGCTGACACTTCTGCAAATTTTGCTCGGTATGGGGCAGTCGCTCTAAATTGGTTTCCAAACGCGTGACTTCAATCGTCAATTCCTGCGTCTGTTGGTCAAGCGTCTTGCGTACATCCAGCAACCGTTTGGCCGCTTTCTCATACTCCTCGACTTGGAGCAGCGGGTCAAAGATGCCCTTGCGCTCACGCGCGCTCATGAGAAACGCCGCCGTCAACGTCCCCTGTGGCACACCAACCGCATCACGGAAAAGCTTATCCAGGTTGGCCCCGGGGTCCACGCCCATATGCTCGCAGAGAAAGCGTTGCACATCGGCCTTACCCTCGCAAATCTTGGCCTCCAAATCGGGATCATAGACCATATATTGGCTGCTGCCACCACAACGACGAATCACCTGATAGGCACGCTGATCAAAGTTGCTGGTCACGGTGACGGTAATCTTGGCGGTCTTGGCCTCTTCACGCACAAAGTCATTTTGCCGATAGCCCAAGCTGTCAAAAAGGGTAAAGCCAATCGCCTCCAGAATCGTACTCTTGCCCGCCCCATTATGACCGACAATGGCGTTCATGCCCTTGGCAAATTCAATGCTCGTGTGGACATAGCTCTTGGCGTTTTCGAGTTCTAACGATATGATTTTCATGGTTGTGTTCCTTGTTGTGGCGTACTATCCAACTTCTCAACCTGTCCCGCCAGCTCATCCAAAATTTCTTCGCCGCCCGCCCCACCCAAGGCCAAATTCTTGAGCGACAACGCCAATCCTGCCCACGCCTCATTCTGTCCCTGATAGCGCGCATCCTGCCCCATCAAGCCACTCAACACCTGTTTTTCAAGCTCGGAGCGTGAGGCATGTTCGTTGGTTTCAATCGTAAAATCGCTGGCGTTGGTCTGGTTTTTGATGCGTGTCACCAGTGGCGAGAAGATTTCCTCCACCAGTGTTTCTATCGTGGCGATATCAAAATCACGGCGGTCAAAGGCCAATGTGCCCGTCAACTGTAGCTCCACAACGGGCTGTGCAAGTGGCCCCGGCTTGGCGTTCTTGCTGGAGAGCAAATCGGCGGCTCGACGCTTCAAAAATACCTCGCAATGACGGGTCAAGGCTTCCGGCGTCGTGTGTAAATCCACCTTCATGGTCAGCCGATGAAAGACGCGCTTGGGGTTCTCATAAAGTGTCACCGCATGTTTGGGGTCATCCTCATCCTTTGTCTCACGGTTTGTATCCACATCCACGATATAATAACCACGTTTCGGCCATGCCGCCTCGGTCATCGTACATGTTTCGGTGCTACCCGGGTTATAGAGCCAATCCGCTTCGTCAAAGGGTTTGTGGATGTGACCAATGGCAACATAGTCAATATGGGGTTTGATGACCGACCACTGACGAAAACTCAGCCCACCCGAATGACCCGCCAGTACACCCTCCAGCCCGGCATGAGCGACAAAGATGTTATACTCAACACCCGTTTTGTCAATCTTGTCCAGAGCCTTTGCATAGCCCTCAAGAGCCTTGGCCGTCCCAGAGCCACGATACTTCATGCCATAGACCCGAACACCCGGCACCTGTGTATGTGCCCAGGAAATTTGGTCGAGGTCGATATAGGAGCCGCGACGGTTCTTGTAGGGCGCCAATTGCGGAACACCCTCGCTAAATCTAGGGTCGAGCAAAATCAGTAATTCCCGTTGCTCCAGAAATTTCATCCAGCCCATATATTCATCTTGGTAAGCCAACTCGTGGTTGCCCTCCACCGCAATACAGGGAATATTTGCCTTGCGCAGGTTTTCCAGCCCCCGCATGGCCTGATTCAGTGTCATGGCATCAATGGCGCGTTTCTCAAAGAGGTCGCCCGCCAAAATGACAAAATCAACCTGTTCTTGAATGGCCTGATCAACGACGGAGAAAAATCCACGAGCAAAATCGTTATAGCGTTCTTTGTTGTTATATTGACGATAGCCGAGATGACAGTCGGCGAAATGTAAAAAGCGTGTTTTCATGGTTTTAGGTTGCAGGTTGCAAGATGCAGGTTGCAAGTTCCCTGTTGTGTTTAGATTGTTTGTATTGTGTTAGTTCAAATATTTCAAATCAGCGACGACACATCAACAACGACCCCATCCGGATCATTTAGCAGCATACGTCTCTGTCCATAAAATGTATCCTTGGGTTCCTGCACAATGTCAAACCCATTTGCCTTGGCGATGTTCAATACTGTCTCCACATCATCGACAACAAACGTGATGTACAACCCACTGGGATTGCCCTGCGCAGCCTCCGGGACAATCTCATGGTCGTTGGCAATGATGCCTAGCTCCAATGGGCTATCCGTTAGGTTTAATTGCACAAACCAATCACTATCATACGCAATCTCGAAGTTGAAAAGCGTCGTGTAAAACTGTCTGCTGGCTGAAAGATCGCTGGAGCAGATATTGGTCAGAATCCGTGTTATGTTTGGCATACGTGTCTTTGCTCCTCTATGGTTCCGCCTTAGGCCATTCCACAGAAATAATTACTCGCGGATTAGGCACTCTCTAGTGCCGGATTTCTCGTGTACAACCCGCAATAGAGATTGCTCACTCCGCGACTCATTGGGTATTTTATTTTGTGGAATGGCCTTACTTCTTGTTATTACTGTCCAACATAAACCCAAGAACAAGGCTGACAATACCAATGACCACACCGCCCATCAGTGCAGACTCTATTCCTTCTACTTGGATAAACATTTGGTCTGCAAATCGAGGGGATAACCCAGCTAGCGCAAGTGCTTGCCCCATAAATTGACTGATAAGCGTATCCGTTAGCAGCAATAGTCCAGCATTGACGATAAATGTGAACAATCCAAGTGTCAACGCATAGAGTGGACACGCAAAGACTGATATGATGGGGCGGATGATGGCATTGACGAGGCCAAAAACAATGGCTACTGTAACAATATTTGCTAGCTCAGTATTGACCTCTATACCTGGGATATACTCATTACAGAGCCAAAATGCAATAATGTTAATCACAATACGAATGACTAATTTCGTCATAACGTTTTAATTTTTTTCCTTTTCTGATTTTTGATTGGATAGGAAAGTATAAACAAGTAAAACAGATTGATTATCTGTGACGCAGGTAGCCAACCTGCGAT
>JBCCFC010000897.1:0-5899 GCA_039029935.1 Chloroflexota bacterium | reverse complement strand
TGGGTACGTCGGTGATCGGTATTCGGTAGGTCAGTATACGAGTACCGACGTACCGAATACTGATTACTGACCTACCTGTATACGCTTAAGTTTACACCATTCCCCTACGTAAGATCAGCGACTATTTTGGCACAAAGGGCATAAACACCTGTGACCCATCAACAGCCACATTGAATATCGTATCAACCGACGCCCCAGTTAGTTGTCCCGCAGTATTGGCGGAAAAGAACTCGTCCAGACTGATGCTGCTGTCACCCACCATCTGCGCACGAAAGACAATCGTCATCAAAACAGTGGCGTTATTCAGCCCTGTAATGCCAGTGATATCGGCTCTGGTACGCTGGTTGGCAGCACGGGCGAGAATACGGCTACGTCCACTGCGTACTTGAGACTCAACCTCATCACCTGTCTCATCGTCAACCAACTCGACCAATCCGAAGGTGGCGGTTCCGGCCAATGGGTCAATCTTTGGCCCTAGTGTATGCAGATTTTGACGACGATTCTCGTTTAAGTAATCGCTCAGAATCACATCTACAACATCCAATTCATCGCTGTAGTTGATCGTCATTTCAAAACCGCCCAGAGTCTCGACATCCCCTGCTAGCACATAGGCATGAATCTCGTCACCGACCTCGGCGGTGTTATCCGGCAACCAGAGCAGGAAGTTGGCTGCTGACTGTAAATCTGTCGCTACTGCCTGACGTGTGACCAGCTGGTTACAATCACTGCCCTGCTGGCTGTAGACATCCAAAATATCAAGCAGATTGATCTTGCCATCCTGCACAACATCTCTCCGCCAGTCGTCTGTCCCCCATGCATCCACGGTAAGCTGGGTGTCAAACTTGGTGACACGGCAATCGTAGTTCATGTCAGCCAACACAAGGGGACGTTCGGCCAGTGCATTGGGTGAGACTGTCACCTGTGTACTGTTTGTGCGCGCCCACATCTCCTCGGCATACATAGGATAGACCTGTCCAGGGGGGACGCTAAACACACCTGGTGTCGTTGCCCGCATCTGATAGGTCAATTCTCGTTGCCCTGCATTGAGGTGGGTGATGAAGAACTCAACACGGTCATCACGTACATCTTTGCGATTATAACCCCAACGATGCCAGTAATAGGATGCGTACCCTGGTGTGTATGAGGTGGGGTTGAGCCGTTCGTTGAGTGCCTCAAAGCCCGCGGGAATAGGGTCCTCGATGAGCACATACCAGGCATCGCCCTTGGCGGTCAGGTCCAATGTCACCTCAACCACATCACCGACATGATAGACCCCATCCCCACTTGGTTGTCCCGAAGGATTCTCCATCAGCCGATAGGATCGACTGAGTGAAAGCCCTTGGTCCACAGATGTCACCGATGTATAGCCCTCATAGAAAAGCTGTTGGTCGAGTACGGCGGTATAGTAGAGCGGGTTCTGCGCCTCCAACGCACGGGTTTGGCTGTTATTCTGACGTGATATGGTCAACTCGTTAGGACCAGAGTTGAATGCTGTGCCAGGAATGACAATTGGCTCAATCGGCTCTGTCACGGTGTCGGGCGTCACGGAACCCATTGTGATTTCGTTGCCATTTAGATGAACTTGATAGGTGTAGTTTGATGACAACTCACCCGACACGGTGAGATAATCCACCAAACCCAGCACGGCAAAGGCGGTTGCCTGTGTATCTCGCCAGCCCGCACCACGTCGATGGTCCATCAGCCACCGTACAGCCATCGGCAACACCTCGCTCTCTGGGCGTAGCATGGACAATGCACTGACCGCTGCCGCCGTATTTTTCTCGGCAGAGGCCATCGTGCGCCAATGCCACCACGACCAACGTTCGCGTGGCTCCGGCCATGAGGCCCGTCCGCCAACAATGTCGGCGCGTTCGAGTAGGTGGTCAATCAGTGTCTGTGCGGCAGTTGAGTCGCCATCAATGTGCAGTGCCATCGCCAACATTGCCAGCGAATCCGATTTCAACTCGGCAGACCGTTGGGCGAGCGATTGCGCTGCGGATACATTGCCCCGCCCGGCAACGGCTTTGACATAGAACGCATAGGCCAGAATATTGTCATTGCCAGCCTCATTGGGTCGCTCACCGCTGGCTGCTGTTACACCGACAGTCATTCTGCCATCCAACAAACTGTCCAATGCATTGAAGCCCATCTCCAGCACTGTTGAGTCTACCGCAAAACCCGCTTGCTCCACCATTGTCAACCCAAAGAGGACATATGAGGTTAGATAGATGCTGCCGTCGTCATCATAGAACCAGCCCCATGTGCCGTTGTCATGTTGATAGCCATAGAGCTTTTGCAAGCCTTTGTCGATAATACTCGGCAGTTCATCGGCCTTGGGGTTGGCAATCCCAAGCTCGTTATAGGCCTGAATCGCCACCGCGCTGGGCAACACACGGCTCATGGTCTGCTCGACACAGCCATAGGGATAGGCAATCAGGCTATCCAGACCATCCAGCAGCCCCAGCGCAATCGACGGCGACAGGCGTAGCGTCAATTCTGAGGTCTGGTTGATGGCGTTGAGGGGCATGGTAAAGGTCTCGGTGGCTGATGGTGCGGCAACGCCCGATGTGGTCCAGCGATTGGGGACGGCAAATGGCTTGACCGAGAAGGGTAACTCCACAATATCCTTGCCCGCGGGCGTGTCTAATGTGGTCGTCACCAACCCTGTGCCGATATGCGACGCCACCGAGGTCCAGCGACCCACATCGTTGCCTTTGTCGGGCAGGTCGAGCGATTGGGATGGGTGGTTGAGCAGCAGCAGATTCTCGGCTTCCATCAGCCCTGTCCCTACAAGGTCATCACCTGTATAGTTCTGTGCCACCATGCTTGTGCGGAATAGATCGCCCAGTACAGCAAAACGGGGCAGCGTGGGGCGCGCAATCAACTCTTTAGTCACAAGGATGTTACTCTTTGCTTCACCCACAAGCATGTCTGTGCCTTCGCTGGCCGAAACGGCACGTGCAGTTAAACGCCAAGTTGTCAGGTTATCAGGTAATGGGATGGTAACGACGGCTGTGCCATCGTCGCCCACATCAATGGTGGCGTTCCAATAGGCCGTGTCTTGAAAGTTGCGGCGTGGCTGCGATTCTTCGGATGATTCATCCGCATTGGATGGGACCCTCGTGCCTGTTGGCTCTCCTGTTGGTGTCAATTGACCCGTTGGTGCGCCAAAGACGGGATAGGGAGCGCGTTTTAACGAATCATAGGTACGAATACCGTAGTTCTTTCTTTGCGCATAAAATGTGCCAAAAAGAGAGTTAGAGAGGTCCTCTTGAAGTGCAAACAGAGCCTCATCGACCACTGCCAGAGCCACACGCCCAGTAACAGGTTGGCCTAGATGATCGGTTAGTGTTATCGTGACCTGTGCTTCACCACTGGGAAGATATTGTGGCGCATCTGCCGTGATATCGACGGTAAGACGTTTGTTTTCCGCGCTGACCGCCAATTCGATATGTTCTGACCACAAATATCCCTCGCTCACATCGCTGTTGTTTGCCCCTCGCTGTGTGGTTGATTCAAACAGATGGACACGCACGACCGCGTTGGGTGCATAGCCTTCTTCAATCTCAATATTGACTGTTGTGACAGGACCCGCAATTCTGACCAGCTTTTCTTCAATCACTTGCTCCTGCTCAATCGTTACAAGTGCAAGCCCCTGTTTGCGCGACTGGATCAATAACTCTGCTGTATCGCCGGGGACATACCCCTCTTGGTCAAAGAGCAGAGTAAGCGGTTGATTGGACGTATACCACCAGTCTCGCCCACCATTTGGATCATAGACCCATAAATAGCGACGCGACTCGACCGTGCGTCCTCGCCCATCGACACCCGTAGCAACAATACGATACCATCCCTGGGCAACATCGGTAAAAGTCAAGACAGCCTGCCCATTAACATCGGTCGTCACCTCCTCAGATTTCACGATATCTTGTTGATGTGGCTCTCGCCAATAATCTTTGAGGATCTTGACATCAAGCTGCTGACCGACAAGTGGTGTCCCATCATGATTCGCTGTCCCTAATGTGACTGCAATTGGCTCGTCTGTTTTGTATCCATAGCGACGGGTACTTAACGTCAACGCAAATTCATTGACATAGGCGCGGACGCTTGCGCTGCTCTCAATCGGCAGTTCCTGCGCATCGGTGACAACGGCGTCTATGCGATAGATTTCTCCATCATAGGGACGATAAACGTTGCCAGATGAACTGTTGTCGGTCGAGCGGAATGCTGCGGTAAACTGGCCGTTACTATCGGTTGTGCCAGAAAATGTCCGCGCAATCGCTGTGTTCGGTGTATAGCTATTAAACAGCCACCACGACCAATAGCGGTAGATTGGCTGGCGATAGACCGTGACCATGACGTTGGCATCAGCGACAGGTTGCCCAAAGAAGTAGTTGGCATTCACCGTGATCGGAATCTCATCACCCGCAATGACAAAGTTGGCAGGTGTTGAAACTTCGACATCATACTCCGGCTTGCGATATTCCTCAACCAGCAATTTCTGCCGTTGTGTCTGGCCGTCTACCAGCAATTCAAGCGAATAGTCACCCAGCGGCACCCCATCCCCCAAGATAAAGCTGCCATTGACTGTGCCAAAATGGTCTGCTGTTATCTGTGTTGTACCAACAGCCGTATTGCGTGAATCACGCAACGTCGCTGTCATGACAGTTGATGCCTCAATGACACCATAGCCATCCGCATCATTGCTGCGCACAATGGCATTAAAAAATACAGTGTGTCCAGGTCGATACATGGGGCGGTCTGTGTGCAGATAAATCGTGTAATCATCAGGCGTATTCGAACTACCCCACCAATGGGATGAAAATTGATAGTCGTAGGACTCGTAATGCCGCCACTCACGGGTCATGCCTGCGACGGTGATTTCTTGGAGACCATCGCTATCGGTCATCACAGCAGTGACCATATACGGGGTTTGATTGCCGACATCCAGTTTTGCCACTCCATTCTCGTCAGTCGTACCCTGAGTGAGCATTGTTTTATCATCAGAATAGACTGTCACGGTTGCATCTGCCACAGGGACACCCTGCTGAAGATTTGACACCCACGCCACAACTTGGCCTTGATTGCCCTCTTTGAGCATGAGTACATGACGCCCAACAGACATCATCGCCATTTGCCTATCTCCATCTTGGTTCGCTTCAATGATGTATAGCCCTGACGGTGTTTCATCGGGCAACACAACACGCACAAGGTGGTTGGATGTGTTTTCTGGGGTGATGTCAATCTGCCACTGGCTTTGCACGGCTAAATCCGTCACATCCCAAATTTGATCTGCGTTGGCGTCTTGATAAAATGAATCGCTTGATCGATAGTCATTAAAAAAACGTTCGACCGAGATAGGATAGAGTGTCACATCAATGGGCGCACCCTCGCTAATCCAAAGCGGTATATAGTTGAGGCCATCTGGATCGACCACCTGAATGGCGTTGCCAACGCCAAAGGTGATGCCGTATCCATAATAATCTGGTGCATTGTCTTGCGCAGAGGCAGTCGTGATAAGTTTGATTGCGGTGACACTCGTTGCCAGTATGATGAAGACAACGAAGAACATCCCGATACACTGGGCAAGAGAGCGTGGCGTATGAATCAATTTTTCGTTTGGTAACATATTTGCTCCTTACGGAAATTATAGGGGAAAACCTATAATTGCCGAGACACGGTATAATAAACTATATTTTTCGAGTTATATAGCGATATACGTATTTAAATAGATAGATTTTCCTATCCAAAATGGACGCGTCTGTTTAAGCAACGTTGCATTGGTAATACGTCATTAAGGTAAGTGACGATACGCAGAATTTGAAAATTTGATAATTTGAGTATCGTTGCTGTTTCGAGTGCGCAGAAATGTACCGAATAAACGACGCTAATTTGCCCG
>JBCCFC010000896.1:0-5900 GCA_039029935.1 Chloroflexota bacterium | reverse complement strand
TTTGAGTAAATCTATCGAGCGTAGTATAACACAAAATTTCTACATCGCCATGCCCATTACCCTGACAAGAACCCCAAACACCCGCGATTATGACGGCGAGCTAATGGAAATTTTTTCATAAGTGTCGTCTGGACACCTATCAACTTATTGGGTAGACGATGTGTCTGTTCATACTGCACACCACTGACAATGAGCGTTCGTAATAGATATGGTTCGTTTTGACGATATTGATGGATGGCTTGCACAATCAGTGCCCGCTCAATCTGTTGATAGGATCGTGGCGTGGGTGCATCTGTTTGCAAGATGCCATTACGCGGAACTCTGATGTTTCGCTGATGTCGCTCTGTCGATGTTTGTCTCTCGACAGCGTGTACGAGTGCTGTGAGGTTCTCAATCACATGGTGTTGTTGCTCGGCTGGAAAGAGGTAGGCGCGATAGACCAGCGAGGCGCCAGTTTCTGGGTGCGGGGCAACGGTCTCAACACCCAAGGCGATATATGGCTGCGATACCCACCCTCGCCCACCAGTCATAGACCCAACGAGCAAAGGGATGGCAAAAAAACTACGCCATCCCAGCAAGTGTGACCATTGACTGCCACTCGGAATCAACTCGGTATAGATTTGTTCCTCCGTCAACGGGAACGTTTTTGCGGATGACGCTAATATATTGGTCTCAAGAACATACTGACGTTTTTGAGCATCTCGCTCAAAACGAATCTCATAGCTGGCATAGCGCGCAAGCAAGCGTTCGGCGAGGTCAACAGCGTTGTTCACGGGCTACTTGAGTGAATTGCCAAATTTTTCAAGCGCAAGCTCGGCTTCGGACCATTGGATGGCTAACGGCGAAAGCTGGATGATGGACACACCCCATTGTAGTGTTTGGATGTGTTGATGGAGCGGGCTTTCTAGCCGTTGTTTGAACCACTCGGCGACCTGATAGGGCTTGGTTTGAATCGCCTTGGCATCCAACTGATCCATATAGTTGAGAAAAATGTGAACAGACAGTAAATGTTTGCCATTGCCTTGGTTAGGCTCTGGACGATTTTTCTTTGAACTGTCTGCTGTGCCTGCCAGACTATGCCCGATCCCTGTCGGGTATTGAGATAATACATACTCAAAAATCGACCCAACTTCCTGCTCTAGTGCCTCCTCATCCAGACGCGCATCAACCATGTAGATAATGCCATGTGGATTGGTATCACGGATGAGTTGCTTCCATTGCTCATGAAATTCCCCGCCGACGTCGGCAGGAATCTGATCGCGTTCATTTAACTGTGTAAGATTTAACCCTGTGATAGATTCATCAATCAAGGCAACACCGACTGTGCGGTCAGGCTTTTGAATCCGCCCTTGATCATCCAGATAGTAGGGCTCCCCTTTGGTCAACAGCAACACAAGACTCGTCTTTCCAGACTCCGGTGCCCCCAGAATAAGAATATTTCGTTTGCCAAAAAAACGCTGATAGTATTCAAGAATTTTATTCTTGCTCAGAACCAGCACTGGGACCACTGTCTCTTGGACAACCCACCCCAATACACCCAATACAAAGCCAAACCAAATTGTTGCAGACATTGATCGATCCCCTCCACTCATCATATTATCAACCCCTTATCTCCCCATCGCCTTATCTCCTAGCCCTCATCTCCTTGGCTCCTTATTTCTTCATGATACTCGCGTGTGATCGGATAGTACCACGCAAAAATAATCGCAGCCACCAGCAGAATGGCTGGCACAAGACCCGCCGACCAGCGAATTGCCTGAATCGCCTCCGGTGGCTGCACGGGCAATGGTTGCCCATCCACAGGCGTGATGTACCCACGACTTGCCAAGGCCATGCCAAAGAGCCAGATCACCAACCCTGTACCCAGCTTTTGGAAAAAGGCGGCAAATGCGTAAAAGGACCCCTCGCGCCGTCGTCCTGTTTTCAACTCATCCAACTCAATCACATCGGGAATCATGGCCCAAGGGAGAAAGAACGCTGTGGCGATCCCTGCACCTGACAATGCCGCCAGAATATAGGCCAGCACCACTTGGTCTCGTCCAATGCTGGCAAGTGCTGCGAGAACCACAATCCAACTGATGCACCCCCAGATAAAGGCACGGCGTTTGTCAAAGCGTTGCGCCATCCACACCCAAAAGGGGATAAAGGCAATGGCTGATACCTGTGCCACCAAAATCAGATAGTTGGCTTGGTCGGGGATGTTGAGATAGTAGTTGGCAAAAAAGATGAGGACAGAACTGAGCAAACTGGCCGTTGTCCAGCTAAAGAGATACAGTCCCATCACCATCCAAAAGGGACGGTTGCTCAACGTGGCACGTATCGCTTCCATTGCAGGCATCGGCTCCTCATCGCTGCCTGTCTCATCGTAAGGTCCACTGACACTATACGCAGAGAGAATCGGTAAGGTTGCAGCCACACCCAGCCCAATGCCCAACGTCATAAAAAGGATACGTTGATTCTCAATGTAAAAGCCCAGCACCGTCGCCGCAATCACGGCCAGTAGGCTGCCCACAATCGAGAAGGACATACGAAAGCCGTTGAGCGAACTCTGCTCATCATAGTCAGAGGTGATGGCGGGCGTGAGCGCGTTATAGCTGACATGCACGGCGGTGTAGATGGTGTCAAAAAAGATAATGGCCGCGGCATAGTAGATAACATTGTTC
The DNA here is from genome assembly GCA_039029935.1 of Chloroflexota bacterium. Taxonomy (GTDB): domain Bacteria; phylum Chloroflexota; class Anaerolineae; order Caldilineales; family Caldilineaceae. Next base: position 3,237 of record JBCCFC010000896.1, on the reverse strand, counting down.
CATTCACCCAGCGGCGGCACGATAAACTGTAGACAGAAGGCCAGCCCCATTGGGATTGCGCCAAAGAGCAGGAGGACCCGTCTCCGTCCAAAGCGACTGCGAATACGGTCGGACAACAACCCAAATAGAGGATCATTGACCGAATCCCACAGCCGACCGATGATCACAGCCAACCCTGCGCGGTCAGGACTCAACCCCGCAATATCCACCAAAAAGAACAGTTGATAAAACGCAATAATCGCCTGTGGCATACTCAGCGAGAGATCGCCGATGCCGTAGCGTATTTTGAAATTTCTTGTTAGCATAATATTCTTTATTTAGCTAGTCAGGTAGTCAGCACTTCAGTTATCAGGCTGACAGGCTGACTAGCTGACTAGCTGCATCCTCTCCTGCCCCGCGCTGCCGAGACGCTTCTGTTGCCTCTACCAGTACATTTGCTGCCAACGCTTGCAACCGTAACCACCTTTCTGTATCCACCGTAATCCCCTGTTCCATATGCTCGTTGGCCTGTTGTTGAAACCAATCTGGCGAATGGATTCGCTCCTTCTCCGAATGGGCAGGCATCGTTGGCAGCAGACCAAAATCTGTCGAAAAAATGATGGTCATCGCGGATGGATTGCCCTCTTTGATATGCTCGTGGAGCGTTGGATAGGATTCTCCTGCTATCACAGAGACAACGCATTCGCTGCCCCCATTTGGGGCCTCATCGTGCCAATGGGCAAAGACATGGATGCCACGCTTGGCAAAACGTACCAGCGCACCCAAAAGCAAGAGCGGTTGGGTGCAACGTTGGAGATGCATCATTGTGAGCTTGTTTGTTTTTGACTTCGCATAGCCAAGTTCAAGTGGCAATATTCCTGCCACCAAACTGCTGGTTTGCTGCAAATCAAAGACAAGCACACACTCGCTCTCATGGGCCAACATAGGCTGTGTGGTTGCTTGCTGTGTGGTTGCTTGCTGTGTGGTTGCTTGCTGTGTGGTTGCTTGCTGTGTGCTTGCTTGCTGTGTACTCGCCTCAAAAAGCGATAGCCCGTCCAGCCCATGTAGTGCCAACCAACTCACCAATTCACCTGCATCCTCATACACGGCAACATCAAAGCCAAGCCCTTCATACACCTTCTGGCAGAGTACGGTGATTTCATTGTACGATACCTTCATTCCCTTCGTCATCAGCAAGTCCCCGATATTAATTCTTTGATATACTGCGTAAGGTCATCGTTTGCGATTAAGACCTTCGGGAGGTGCGCACACAATCTGTGTGTACCAGCGAAACTTAATGCGCACCTCCCGAAGGTCTGGCTCTGCCTCGAAGCTCATATGATGCCCTCACGTAGTAGAGGTGCTGTCGGCAGAAACCAATCATCTTCAAAGGGCTGACCAATTTCAGAGAGAAGCGGTGCGCCCTGGAAGAGTGTAATCCGTGTCCATAAAGATGATTTGGGATCAAATTTGCTGGCGCCAAAGATGGATAATTTGCAGCGTAACATATGGATGGGGAGACAGTCGTCCCCCAGCAAATTGTCGTGGATTTCTGCATAGGGATAGGGCGACAGCGACTGGATGCGGCGTACAATGCCGTTGTGTTGCGGGGCTTGGAACAAAAACTGGGCGACATTGATGGTAGGGCTGGCGGCTGGGCATTGTGCAAGGGTGGTACAGATGGCCTGATAACAGGCATGGACAGCGCGCCCAATGCCAATCTGCTGTTCTTTTTCATGCCCCTCGTCGACACCACGTACCCCAAGACGTGGCTCTTCCTTTTCTGCCGAGCGATACCAGAAGAAATGTTGGGCTTGTGCTGTCGTAAAATCAATCTGGATAGCCCACGCATAGTGTCTTTCAATCACTGATTTCAGCTCGGTCAGCAGCATATCGGGGACAAGATCATAGTCCTCAACCGCACTCATCCCTTGCTCTAACGAATCAACCAAATCAGGATACAACTCAATGAGAATCGAAAGAAGCATCTCCTGTGTTTCAATGGACCAATATACATACGCACGAGTGACGAGTGACTGCCAAAGCGTTTCGTGGTTGGGCAAGGGGTGACGGTGTGTTGCGAGCCACGCTTGCGCCTCCTGCAAATCGCTATGCATCCGCTGATTATTGGCTTGCTGAAGGGCATCGTCTGTGTAGATTTCACTGACATGGATAATGGCGCGCTCAATGAGCATCTGGAAGCGTTGTCGATGTAACTCTGTGATTTCACCTTGATACACAGCATTGGAGATAGCGGTTTCGCGGGCGGCAATCCACTGATGAATCAACTTGGGGTGATGCACCAAAAAGGGAGCCATGCCCAGACCCGTTGCATTGCCGACACCAAGATAGCGACCGTATGCTTCATCTAGCAAGACCGCCGTTGCTGGGCTTTGCTGTTGCGCCAGAAAGTTGACCTGCTGAATGCTAAAATGACGCACCATATAGACGATAAACATCTGTGCGCTAAAGGGATGGGCAAAGGTCTGTGTCCGTTGCAATTTGCCATAGTCGGCAATACCAAACTTACCATTACCATAGACGGCGGTTGTGCGATAGAGATAGCCTACACGTTCCATCTTTGCTGGGTCTGGTTGTTGGCCGCTTGCCAGCGTGGATACAAAATGCGCAAAGTTGCGCGCACTCTTGTTGGCACGTGAAATGATCAGCGTTTTTGGATGATACCGCCCCCGCTCTTGTAACGGCAAGTTTGCGCGCAGGTCCTCGACGTCATCCTCGCTGACATCCCCATCACACAGCGCAAAACAGACATCCCACGCATCCGCAATCACACGGTCACTGCGACGGCTATCATCCAGGAATTGCGAGAAGAGAACCAGTGTATAGCGTTCGTTGTTGGTGGCGTCGATTGTGTAGAGACAGGTTCCATAGCCCTGTGCATCTAAATCAAAGCGTGTACAGTCAATGCGCCACTGCTCACGCATCATCTTGCGCATCAACGTGCGTACAAAACTGATGCGTGTCTGCTGAAATGCGCCCAACCGCTCTAGGCGCATCACCGTGTCGGGATGACGGAGTGGGTGAGGATGATTGCCTAAATAGATGTGTTTCATTTTGTATCCAGTATTCGGTATTCAGTATTCAGTATTCGGTATTCAGTGCCAGAGTACCGACCAACTGAATACCGACCTACCTTCTTCACGCTGGTCCAAATGATTTTTCAAAAAAGTCGAGCCAATTCAATCCCATAATCTTGGCAACTTCCTGTTCCTCAAAACCACGATCATATAGCCCCTG
>JBCCFC010000895.1:0-5912 GCA_039029935.1 Chloroflexota bacterium | reverse complement strand
GCTAGATTCCTGCCTTCGCAGGAATGACAATGCTAAAAAAACTTAGTTGACAAGGTAATTATAACCATGCCTGCCTATTACTGTCTAAACTAAGTTTTTGCGTATTTTGCCGGTGTAAAAAACTTCAAAAACTTATTTGACAAGGTACTACGCTGTCTGTCGAACAAAGCTTCTCACTTTTACAGAATAAATAATTTCTTTATAACCCTTATTTGTTTTATATATTCTTAAATGAACACACTATGGGTTCCCCATGCACGGCTGCACGTTGTTTGGCTGATTTCGACAAACAGACTGATTGCGTTTTATGGTTCAATAGCGCAACTTTTTATTCTAGTCATCCCCATCAATGCCTGGATGGTTATTACAGGTCTCGTTGTAAGACTCTGCCCATACGGCACATGCTGGATGTCCCTTATCACCGTCATGTTGTGGATAGTGGTATGTGCCATAGAGATAGGTGTGGTCATAGCCAGCGTTGAAGCCGTGTTGGTGCTTGCCCAATGTCTTGGGGTCGCCATGATAAGGCAGCATGTGGCTATAGCCATCTGATGGACCAACATACAATTGTTGCCCAATATAGACATAATCGGCATGGCTGATGTGGTTCATATAGATCAACTTCTCAACAGGCATCCCATACTTGTGTGCAATGCTGTGCAGCGTGTCCCCATAGGCAACCGTGTAGTAGTGGTGTGCCCGTGGGTTGTAATGTGGATGCTCGTTGTGATAGTCACTGTGATCACTGTGATACGCTGCATGATTTCTGGCTGCAGCATGTTCACGGCTATAGTACATCTTCTCATCGCTATAGTCATTGGCATCATAGCTGATGTGAACACCATCTTTGACATCATAGGTATGATGTGAATGGTGCGCTTCATGATGATTGTTGGGATGGGCATGGTAGCCATGTGTATGCGCACGATGGTCTGTGTGATAGGCATGACCATGTGGATATGCCTCATCGCTGTAAACAACATCATAGTGACTGTTGTGATGATCATAGTGGTTGTGATGATAGTCGTGATGGCTTGTATCGTATGTAGATGCGTATGCCCTCATCGCGGGCAGGCTGATGGTTAAAACAAGGCTCAAGATGAGCATGGTCAACAACCGACGCACAATGGGTCGGTTTAACAAATGGGTTGTCATACTTTTACACTCCTTGCATAACAATTAATTCGTCAATGATGGCAAATGTACAAAGCGATTTTGCACTTCTGCATTTGGTTTTGGTTGTATGTGTATTTTATTGATTTATTAAAGATATACCTTTGCTGTATATGCATCAACGGTCGAACTCTGTCAACGATTTGTTTTGCATAAAAAGAGTATCCTAAAATCGCCATACACAATCAAAACGGTCAGCACTCTTGGTCGGTTCCCCAAAAATGCAGACAATATATCATGTTTTTCGTAGTAAAAAAGTGTAAAATTTGTTTGAATAGATGATTGCTTGTGCTTTATCAGTTGGCATACCAATTTGCCGTAAGGTTGATGTGACAAGCTGCATAAACTAAACTGTGAGGTTCAATCATAGGGGGTATGATAACCTGGATTGTTTATCATACCCCTATTCGCGGGTTCTAAAAAGCGATATCCTTGGGCAATTTTCGCAATCCCAAAAATGTCATCAAATTATCCAGTTGTTCACGCGTAGACCAAAAGACATTCTCTTTTTCTGCCAACTTCAGCGCATCATCGGTCAACCCATTGTGTGCAAATAGCCACTTATAGAGAATGCGCGGATTGTCCTTGGTTTGGATGTAGGCTGCTTGATCAAGCAGCTCCTGTACCACCTTGACGCTCATTTTGCGGTCCACCACCCATTTGCTTTGGCAGACCCACATGTGCCCACCAATAGAGGCAAGGATATCAATGTCATTGCCAGCACCAGAACGGGGACGTACACGATGATTAACAAAGATGACAGGGGCGCGAATCGGAATATCACTTTCGCTGTTGAAAAAATGCCCTGGATAGGCGTCAAACTCATAGCTGCTCAACAACACCTGCGCCATAAACACTTCAGCCAGATAGCCTTTGTACTCATTGAAGGTGCGTTGAATACGGTCATATCGCAGCGTGATTTCGTTCTGCACCTGCTCGCGGTTCTGCCGTTCTACCTCCACACGCCCCCATACGCGCAGAAAATCCACGAGAATCGGGTCATCCATTTTGCGGAACCAATCGCCAAATTGCAGATACTCCAACAGATCACCGTCTGAGAGGCGCACTAAGACATCACGGATGTGGTCTAGCTCAATATGTGTCCCTTCGCGCTTCTTCAGCTCTTGCTGAATACGCTCCAGACTGATTTCCTCCTCTTCCTCCAGTGCCGAAAGATAGAGAATCCACTTGGTGATATTCTTGTCATTGATGCGACGAATCCAGCTATTCACCTGCGCCAACAGTTCCGACCAGATAAACCCCGATGAAATATCCACCGCCAGTAGATTGTTGATGGCCTCTTCATCCATGATATTCCGGCGCAACTTGGCCGCTTGGCGCACGACCGAGTGAATGTAAAAAGGATTGCCACCACAGCGGTTTGATAGCACAGGCGCAATCAGTGGCTCAATGGGGACACCATAATAGGTGCAGGCTTTCGTGACTAGCTCCTCCCCCCAGTAGTCTGAAAGTGGTTTAATTGGCTTGCTCCAAAAGCGACCAAAGAGCGGACCCACGCCGATAATGTCGCGCACGAGAATACCCACTGCCGAGCCTGTCACAAAGTGTGGGGCATACGGTGTGACCACTGCATCTTGGAAGAATCCAACAAGATCAAAGTTGTTCTGGTGAGGCATACGAACATTTTGGAACTCATCAAGAAAGACAGCAACACCGATTTCTTCGGTAAATGCAATTCTGCCTGGTGCTTGTAAAGCAACGCTTTGAGGATAAACAGTACTCTCAAGCTCAACAATAGTCAACCAATCTTGGAGCAAGCGAAAACTATCAGGTGATGGGTGCGTTGATTTTGCAGATTCTAAGGCTTTCTTTAATGCTTCTCCGGAATATCTTTCTATAATAATCTCTGTATCTCGAAGATAAAATGCCACATAATATCGTGAAAAATTTTCTAAATAATCGATAGCAAACCGGTTGGGTGTGTGCATGATGTCTTCAAAATTGTAATAGACAGGCACAATCGCCTTGGGATTGTTGGGGTCTTGTTCATCAAAAAGTCGATTGACCACGCGGCGAAATATCTCAGTCTTGCCCATACGACGCTGTCCGAGAAGTACCGTAGAGGCTGACCGCTGTGTGGCGGCTAACAGAGCCTCTTCATAGAAGTAATTGAGGTATTCCTGACGATCTGTAAATAGCTCATCGGGTAAACCGGGCATCGTAATCATGGTTTGCTTTTTATTTTTCATCAGATTATTGTTTCCTTTTGCGCCTGAAATCTCTCCAAAAACCGAATCAACGCTTTCGGCGCACGCTCCTGACTCGTTCGCTCCAACACCAAAATCACACCAAACACCACCAGCAGATTGGTCAATCCAAAAAAGAGAAGTTCCTCAACAGGCAGTGTCCCTACAAAAATGCCCGTCGACTGTGCGGGGTCGATGGTCCATGTGCCGGACTCAATGGCGATGGCATCACCGATGGATAGATAGACGGTTGGTGGCAACCATGACCACAGCACAATCCAACGATAGTGCCACAGGATATCTGCCCCAAGGGCGAGTTGCAGCAGGATAGGCAGCAGTGCCCATGATAGCTCTAGGGCTAGATAGGTCCCCGGTTGCCAGCCACTAAATAGCAGCCAAACAGAGATCAGCCAGACAATTCCAACAAATGCTGTAGCCAAATAACGCAAATTGTGTAAAGGAATGACAGGTGTATTTGTGGCCGAAGTTGCCCAATTTTGCTCTCTTTTGCAAATGAACAGTATCCACAGCCCTGTCATGATCGTCTGTAGTACAAAGAACGTATACTCTTCGACGGGAACCCAACCGAAAACGATGCCCGTGACCAGTTGTGGGTCATACCACCAGACGCTTGTGGCAACAAGGTAGTTGTCCCAGGGCGTTGTGTAGACAACAGCGACGATGACATGGGCAGTGAGGACAAAACGGAAAGGCCAGCTTTGAAGCGATTCTGGCAAAAACTTTTTGCGTTTGTGTGTATCCCAAAGTGCGACGAGCGTTAATAGGATGAGTGGGATGCCGACAAACTGAAATAGAAAACCGAAATATGTCATAAAAGTTTGTGTAAACTCTTCCAGGAAGAGGTGACAGAGCTTATGAATAGAAAAATAGTCTGTGTCCCCTTCCTGGAAGAAAATAGTGTGTATCAAAGTCTCTTATGCTGCAAATCGTCCATCAAGACCATTGCTGCATTTCGCCCTGACGCCCCCATAATGCCACCCCCTGGATGGGTGCTGGCTCCTGTTAGATATAGCCCTTTGATGGGGCCACGATAGTTGCTCATTGTGAGCGCAGGACGCAGCATAAACATTTGATCGATGGACATATCAAGATGCATGACATTACCACGCAGCAGTCCAAGCTCTCTCTCTAAGTAGAGTGGATGCTCAATTAGTTGGTCGATGACCGCATCCTTCACATTTGGTGCATATTGTGCCAGCGTGTTGAGCATGTTGTCTGCGACTTGTGGTCCAATTTCATCCCACGATTGACCCGACGCCAATTCATAGGGGTAGTATTGACCCCAGAGAAAGAGCGTGTGCTTATCAGGCGGAGCCAGCGTCTCATCCACTGCCGAGAAGGTCATGGCGATGAGCGCAGGGTCACGCGAGGGTTCGCCACCGAGATAGTCGCCATAGGCACGTTCCAAGTAGCCAAGACTGGGGCAGATGAACTGCATGGCACGGTGCTGGGGACCCGCTATCACCTTGCCCGCATCGTCTAACGCAGATGGCATGGCCGTATAATTGGGCAGGTCGTTCATGGCATAGCGCACAATCATGCCAAAGCCATTGCCAATGCGACTTTGGTTGACAAGGTTCTTGGCCTGTTGGGGTGTGTCAGCGTGGTCCGCCAACAGCTTCATAGTTGTGTGGATGTGCGCACCAGAGACAACGGCCTTGGCGGTGACACGAATGCCACCCGTAGTCTCGGCACCGACGGCTCGTCCGTTGCGGGTGAGGATACGCTGCACAGGTGCGCCCGCGATGAGATGCCCCCCATGTGCTTGGATCATCTGCGCCAGTGCTTGGGTCAACATGCCAGAGCCGCCCTGTGGACGTTTCATGCCAGAATGGTGGTACATGGGATGCCAGAGTGCAAAGGGAGCAGACATGGGTTCACCGGGTGGTGGGCCAGATTGCGCCGCCATCCAGCCGATGACCGCCTGGACACGTGGGTCTTGGAAGGATTGCCGCAGCACTTGACCATACCCACGCAGGATATCGCTGAGGCGTTCAAAACGGTCTGTGCCAGAACTGGTGCGCATCATCAGATTTCGCACTAGGTTAAGCGGTGTGGGTGGGTTGAGAAAACTCTGCACCATACCTTCGGCCAGCGGCGTCCATGTACGGATAAAGGCACGATAGGCATCGGCATCGGCAGGCGAGATGGCCGCAATGCTTTCGCATGTTTTATCAATATCCTTCCAGATGGTGAGATGACTGCCATCGGGAAAGGGTGCAAAAAAGAGTGGGTCGACGTCAATGTAACTTAATCCATACGCTTGTAACTGTAAATCCTGAATAATGGGTGTATGATGGATTAAAATATGGGCGGACCCACCTAGATCAAATTTGAATCCAGGGACGATCTCTTCGGTGACAACCGCACCACCGACTTTGTGTCGTCTTTCCAATAGAATAACCTTATAGCCAGCCTTGGCTAAATAGCCAGCGCAAACCAACGCATTATGACCAGCACCGACAAACAATACATCGCAATCAACGGTTTCATAATTATTGTTAAACATAT
>JBCCFC010000894.1:0-5914 GCA_039029935.1 Chloroflexota bacterium | reverse complement strand
TTTGGCAGCAATGTATCCTCTATTCACCTCCGGAAGGTCGCCACCACTCAACGCTATTGACCAATTTCTTCCATGAATCTTTACTCATCAACAGTCAATGGCTCACTGCCAGCACGACCCACGTGTCGTAACAGGATGTAAATTAAGCCCAGTTTTGCCATTCGGGTCAAGCTGAATCCGATAGCGTTGCCAAGGAATAAAGAAGTAGGTGTAGCCACGCAGACAAACTTCGGTGCCTGCCTCCGTCGGTAGTGGCTCCATTGAAGGCAAATCGCGCTCATGCGCATGGCGCATGTCTTCTAGGGCCAATCGTTGGACCCACAACCCAGTGATGTTGTAGGTGAATTCAGCAATACGCATAGCATTGTTGGCAAGACGCAGTTCTTCGCCGACCACTTGTGGCTGTGGTGGTGTGAGGACGCGGGGAAGCAGTGCCCAGGGGAGTATGGCGAGGATAAAAACAAAGAGCAGTCGCGCTCGCCATGTACGTCGCCACCACTCAAATCCAATCGCCGTCAGTCGCCAAAACACGGTTGCCCCCAGCCATAGCAACCACAGCATGAGCACATTGAGTGCAAAATCCAGCGGCTTAATCAAGAACTCGCCAGCCAATGTAATCTGTGCGACAGGGAAGGGATACCCACTACGTCCAGGGCAGCCAATGGGGTATTCATTGACACAGGCGACATAATGGGGCGGAATTACAAAGAGATAGATGCTGCTCAGAGAGAGCAACATCGCCATCAAAAAGGATGCGGCCACAATCCGAAACCAAAACACCGTCTGTTGCTGCCACCAGATAATCATCAATGCGATCAGAATCATGGCAATCGGCGCAAGGGCAAGGCTCGTCGTGGTCGCAAATGTCACCCAGCCGTCGGGCCAAGGGGGGAGGTTTAGTTCAGTCATTGGTTATCTCCTGACAGGATGTGATAGTGTGATAGTGTATGGGTGTGATAGTGTAAAGCTATTCCGCAAAAATAATTACCCATAATCCGTTCAGTTAGCACGAGGGCGTGCTAACTGAACGGGTATTTTATTTTGTGGAATGGCCTAAGAGTGACTGAATGGGCAATTACACTATCACACCCGTACACTATCACACTATCACATCCACTCACCCTGGCGACTGCCAGCACGTAAACACACGCCCTACCTCATCGGGCATGGCAAACAGTTGGGCAGGGATTTGCGCGCCGTCCCATTTGGCGAGGATGAAGATATTGGGGCTATCACCTGTCTCTACATCCGGTCGTTCTTGGATGACGAGCAGGACGGTGTTGTCTTGACGGCAGACAGAGAAATCTTTGAGTTCTTGGGTGTCGGGCCAGAGATAGCTCGTGGCGGTGACGCTGTTATCAGTACTGCCCTCTTCGCCTAACTGAATCTGGACAATGCCAAAACGCCACAGCCCAAAGACATCACCTTCTTGGAAACGACTACGCGCAGCAAGAATTTGATTATTGCCTTGCCATTGGGCATTGGGGGCCAAAAATTCAAATTCGGTTTCGGCTTGATAGATCGTCCGAATCGTGCCTGCACCCGTGCCTTGTAGTTTCAAGACTTTTAGCTGGTTGGCTGGACGAATAAATCCGGCGGTCAGACTGGGGTGATTCTTATCATAGGTAAAGAAGGCAAGCTGGCTCTTGCTGGGGCTAATCCGCAGGGGTCCACGATATTGCTCAGGTTGGAGTAAGAGCCGAGGTGGATCAATCTTTGCGCGTTCACCCTGTCCATCTAGCTGTAGATTGAGGACAAAAATACCGGCATAGAGTGTTTGGTTTTCTTTATCAATCGTATCGACCAGTAGCGAAACGGCTCTTAACTCTTCTACGCTATCGTCATCAATCTCAAAATCAGGCTGTACAGAGAGCAAGGTCGGTTGTAGTGAATTGCTAGTCAAATCGTTGCTGAAAAATGTGCCATCCATCTGTGCTCGTTTGACGATTCTCGCCTCATTTGTGCCGTTGTAATTGGGGTCGTAATGCCAAAGCTGCCATTGGTCAAGGCTCGCCTGGGGGGTTTCAATCCACCACAATCCACCATAAACATCACCGACAATACCGTTGAGGTTGTGATAGGGCTGTGCAAAAATCACCAAGCCAATACCATCGGAACGAACCCAAACAAAATGGTTGGGTCCCGTCGGCAAATCAGGTGAACGCAACAGTAGCCCCGCATCCTCATCACCCGTCACCCACTCGACGCTTTGTTCATCGAGCAACATCCCTTTGAGTGTACCACTGGTTTCCAACAGATAGATGCCTTGGGTATAGACCTCGTTCTTGGTGGGATTGTCGCCCAACAATGCACTGATGGTCCTCTGTTGAATCACACTTTGCAGCTCTGGTAGCGAGAATAGTCGTACTCGCTCGTTTACTCGTGGAGAGGAGACTATGCGAATGCGGCTCACTCGAATCTGCTCTAAATCATCAGTATCCGCCAACCCACGCACGTATGCCTGCGCATCTCGCCACAGCAACTGTTCTGAGGCTGGCAACCAACCTGTATTGCTGTTATCAAATAGCCCACCCCATATCTCGACAATGGCGTTGTCAATATCCAGCAAGAGGACGCGTCCGTTGCCATCACGCGCTTTCACGAGATTACCAGACTGTGTTCGGACAGTTGCAGTTTGCCCTACAGAGCCTATGTCTGTTTCCCCAATCTGCACCACAATTTCGTTTGACAATGGTCCCGGAATAGATGTATCAACCGTCTGTAGTGAGTCGGGTGGTGGGACTTGGAGGACAGGCGTAAAGCGTGGTGTTGGTGTCATTGTCAGCGATGGCGTGGGGGTTGGGGTAGGCGAACCTACTGTTGGTGTCGGTGTTTCTGTCGGTGGAATCAGCGGTGTGCCATCAGCACGATAGCGCGCCAATGTGTTGAGATCGCCAAAATAACTAACCAGCGAGAAGGAGAGCCAGCCCAATATTTTCTCGGGCGAATTGGGCAGCCGCACCAATATCCACTGACCATTCTCGGTGACGCCAAAGAGTTCCAGAGGTTCCCCATTCCCAACGCTACCGATGGTAATATACTCTGTCCCCGGGCCACCACGAAGCCGCGCCAAATCTGCACCGACAAGCGCGACTGATCCATTGACAACAGTCCCCTGCTCTGGTGGGATCTGTGGAATGGGCAATGGTGTTGGTGTCAATGTCTCTGTGGGTGTCTCTGTCGGTGTTGGCGAGGGTGTCCATGTCACAGAAGGGGTAAAGGTGGCGGTTGGGTTACGGGGACGTGTGCTGGTTGGGATTAGTGTGATGAGAACCTGAGCATCGGATTGGGATTCACCGGGACGTGGCGTTCCAACCAAGATTGGTGTATCAGTCGGTGTGTCAGTCGGTGTAGCTGTGCGCGGTGGCGTGGGGGTTGGTACATAATCAGCAGCAGAGGGTGTCACGATATCGGTCCGGTCATAGTGGGGGCCGGGTCGAATATCGGCCACCAAATAGGGATTTTGTCCTGGCACAGCCTCTGGATTTTGCTCAAAGATGGCATCAAAGGTGCGATTACGGTTGTTGTTGTCAAAAAAGCGCATCTTTTGCGTCAGGACATTCCCCTGTAGCTCGCTGTCTTGGTCATCCAAGTACATCCCAATCCAGTTGGCGGGTTGGCTCAACCCCAAATCAAAGGCTTGCTGTAAAAGGTCCACGCGGCTGGTGTAATTTTCGGCCTCGTTGATGTTGGACTGTTGCAAGTAGGTAAGGACATACGCAAGGGTGGTTAGTGGTGTAGGGTGCAATGAAGTGTCGAGCAAGCGATAACCGACAATGGGATAGCTGCCATCATCTGGCTGGATGGGTGTCCAGCGTGTTGTTGCCCATTGGCGCGCAAAGGGGGGCTGTTCCGTAAAGAGGGCAGGGGCGTTGAGATAGGTGCGCAGTTCATTGTCGCCAGCCGGAATGGGGGCTGTGATTTCAAGATCAGGAAAGACCTGCCCCGTCACGGCGACATCCTGGCTAGGTTCAATAAAGGTGTGTTGGCTATCAATGGCCTGTGCCGACCAATATTGTGCATCTTCGCTGCGCCAGAGCAAGTCAAAATTGGCAGCAGGCTGCGCCTGCGCAAAAAGATAGAGGCCAAGGTTGCGACGTGTTTGGGATGCATCTGCCCGTTCAATCAACAGGATGCTGCGACGCCCTTGGGCATCCATGCGCATGATGGCTGTTTGCAGTCCCGCCTGTAATGACTTATAGGATTGCGTGGCGTCAGCGTCAATGTTTCGTTCTGCTTGCAAAAATTGGTCCAGCAATACCTGCCCTTGAAAACGATTATCTCCGTTGGCCGTTTGCCAAAAGAGGACAGGCAGCACTTGCCCATCCGATGTACGGGGGCTGACAATCGCCGCCCATTGGGTAGCAAGATTTGGTTGTGTGGTTGCTAGTTGGCTGGTGTCTATTCGAGTGTAGCTCACAGGGACATAGAGCAACTCCTGCTCATGAGCGGCCTGCTGTAAGAGCGTTTCTGCCTGTGGGAACCCTGCGTTGATGTTGCTGCTCAATTCATCGGTGGCATACATTGAGGACAGCCAGCCATTGAGTTTATCAATCCCTTGCTGTTTAAACCGCTCGGCCCATTCTTCTGGCGATGACGGTAAGGGTGTATTGGTCGGTGTATGCGTCGGGGTTGGTGACAGCGTTGGCGTGGGTGTTGTCGATGGGGTTACGCTCTGTGTAGCTGTCGGCGACAATGTTGCCGTTGGTGTACTTGTGGCAGCAGGTGGCAATGTATTGGTGGGTGAGGGTGTAAAGGTCGCTGCGAGACTAACAATATTTTGCGCCTCTTGGGTCAGTTCTGCTCGGAGTTCAGCCTGTTTGCCACGAAAAACACCAAAATTGTAGATAAAGGTGATAAGTGCCAGTTGAAGAAGCCCAGCGACAACGATGTAATATAGACAAGTTCTGTTCTTCATATATATATTGGTTTAGTTTTGCACATGAATTGTTACTTTACATGGCGGTGGGAAATTGCCTGTCAGATCGACGACAAGAAGCTGCAATGTCCATGTCCCATTGCCCAGCGTGTTGGTGTCGATGCTTGTCAGAAATCCATTGGAAATAGGACTGTTGCCGCCTGCAATATAGCCGAAATTATTTTGTGCATCTTGGCCTACGGCAAATTCGATCTTGTAATATTGGAATTGTTCATGGGTCGCTGTTCCAAGAATGTCAATCACACCGCTGACTGTTTCGTTGTTGCCAGGACGGATAAATATAGCACGTTGGTCAGGGCAGATGGGTGCGCTAACAATGGGAACGGCGGTCGGGATAAATGTTGGCGTCGGTGGTGGTGGCGGTGGCGGTGGCGGTGTAAAGGTAGGAGTTGGCGGAACAGGCGCAGGCGGCGGTGCGACGTTCTGTATAGGTGCAACGGTTGGTGCAATCACCACCTCGTTGGTCGTCTCTTCGGCCTCATTAGATGCAATCTCAATCTCTTGTTCGGGCTGTGGCGTTGGCGTCGATGTTGGGGCGGATGTGACAATCGCCAACGGGGTATCGGTTGGTATGAGTATAACATCATTCTCTGGCATGGGTACCTGTGCCTCTGTCACCAAGGGGCCAACAGCCGTTGCCAGCGTTGTACTTGTAAAATAGGTCATGCCCATACAAAAGAGTAACAAAAGGGCGATCATAAAAATATTATACAGATCACGTATGGCTTTTTCTCGTTCTAGGGTAAAGACGGCCTGTCTACGCTCGCCCCGCACACGCCATGTTCGGTAGACTTGCCACAGCGCAATGGCACCACAAATGGCATAAATATACGCTGAATATTGCGCTACGTACTGAATCAATAAACTCATAGACTATTGCTTTGTCACCTGCAACCCATCAATCAAATTTTATTCAAATCCACAAATACAATCCATTATCAACAATCTCTTAAACTTTTTCAAGATTCGTTACAA
>JBCCFC010000893.1:0-5916 GCA_039029935.1 Chloroflexota bacterium | reverse complement strand
ATTCAATAGCAACTAATGTGATTGACTCCAATTTTTTTTATAAACAGCAAGCAGGAGGTTGATTATGGATGATATCCAGAAAAAGCTACCCCTTAATCCAGTTGTCTATTCAATTTTGCTGATTTTGATGAATGAACAATTACACGGCTTCGACATAAAACAACGAGTTGAGATAGACATCCAGAAGGATATTGCGACAGCTACGCTCTATCGTTATCTTCGTCGGATGGATAGAGAGGGGTTAATTAAAGAAGTGCCGCCCAAAGAGAGTGACGATCAGCGTAGAATCTATTACACAATCACAGGTCTTGGCAGCACGGTTTGCAAAGCAGAATACAAGCGCTATCAGGATATCTACGAACGGAGACTGGTGCTCAACCCCGTGCTTAAGGGGGTGTGATGTTACTGAGAAGAGAAGACAAAACAATACAACTCAAACCGATGACAGTGGGCAACCATCCCAAAGAGTAGAGCGGCTGCGACAGCAACAGAAACAACTAATACTCGCCATTACACTATGGGTATCGACGGGGATAGCCATCGAGGTGACGTTGGAGCTGTTCCTGTGGCAGAAGGGGATAGGACCCTACCTACAGTTGGTGGGTATGACGGCAGGGCTATTGGCACTAAGTATAGCCCTGTTCACACTCTACACACTATGGCAGTTGAAACAAAACCCAATCCTGTTCACACGCACCATGAGTCAACCCATCATCGAGGAAAAGCAATCTACTGCGTTTGCACTGATGCTTGTGGCACTCTACCCACCAACTATATCACAACGAGAGCGGCAGGATATGGTCCTGACCTTTCAGAAGATAAAGGAAACCAGTACAGGTAGCAAGAAAAAATACTTTTCCGAGCGCATTGGTTTGCTTTACGATATTCTACATGAATGGGTGAAGTACTTATCTACCTTGGTATGAATCCAATGACTTTGTACACGTACACACAAGAAGAGACTGTTTGCATAGATAACAAAGGCCAATTCAGGCCCATGCTCAATACCAATCAACAAGATAGACGAAGACAGAAACAGAACAGTTAAAGGAAAAAACAACAATGACGCAAAAATTAAAGCAAACAAAGTTGTCGTGGGGAGGTGTGTGATGGGTGGCAAAGAAGGGTTGATGCTCCTTATCTTAGGGATAGCGGTCTTCGCAGTGGTGCTGATACTGCTGCTCTTGCTGTCCGCATATTGTGAACTGACCAAATATCACACATCTAGACATAATAACAAAACTGAAGAAAACATAGTATCTATTATCAGTTTTGTTATGGGTGTGCCAATCCTTATTATCATGGGTATTAGCACGATCATTTTTGAAATGATCAGGGCTTTCTTTGGTGGGCTTTGGTCAATCATCTGGGGCAGTATTCAAAAATCGCAGAATGTTGTTCAGGCACTTTGGAATGCCTTAACAGACAAACATCACATAGCGCAGTCAACCGCGAACATACTCGCACGATGTTACCCGCCATCGGTACCCGATGAGGAGTGCATGTACCTCACATTTGTTGCTGTGTGCAACGCGGCTATAGAGAAAGGAAGATTTCTGCCTGCCTATTTATTCGAAACCATCTCTTGGTTCTGGGATATTTTGTATGAATGGGTACACTATGGAGCAGAACAAGCCAAACAGATTATTTCCTAAAGGAGTGAGTATGACAAAGTGGATTTTCAAATGGGGTCCCATAATCTTTAAATACGAAAGACCTTGCAAAAAAGATAAGGGTGATGGGGGAGACTCCTGGAATGCAATCGCTGTATTTTTGGCTCTCGCTGGCCTTATCCTACAGGCAGTGGCGATGGCATTGTAATGTTGTGTAGGTAGCCTGCTTGCGCCGGTGAGGTTCGACGCTAAATCTTTAGGCGGTGACACAGCAGCGATGTGTACTCATCAACCCCCATTTGTTACTGACCAAAGGTCCTACCCGGTGGCCGTAACCCAACACGATGCGCAAATAGTGTTCATTCCAGGAACATAAATACAGTCCCTGCACCGCGTTGCTGGAATGAGTTTATGAATGCTGTTGCACAGCTATTTTGGTTGGCCGAAATGAAAAAAGCCAGTAGTGTATTGCTGCTGGCTTTTTTCATACAACGCCTCTTTTCTAATCAAATGTCTCAATGGTCTTAGAAAGATTCCAATATTCTATCCAACGTTGGTATAAACTACTCGCAAAATTATCTCTATGTGAGTATCCTTGCGGTTGCTGAATAGTATCCTGTGGTTGCTGAATAGTATCCTGTGGTTGCTGAATAGTCTCTTTTGGTTGTTGAATGACCTCCTGTTGTTGAATGGTCCTTTGCTGGGCCCGTTCCAATTGTGACATTCGTACATCATGTCGCTGGCGTTGACGGTCAGCTTTTTTTTGATAACGATCTCGTTTGGTTCTCTCACGGTCAGCAAGAATTTGCATACCATACTCATTATACTGGGTTGCAGCAATAACAAATGCTCTTGCGGGAATAACAATGACCAAACCAATAGTGATTGCCCCTAACCCCAAGAAGATGCCCCCTAAACATAGAGCCATGACACCTAATCCCATACAGATTGCAGCGAACGCAATGTATTTCATAATATCTGTATTGGCATGATGGTTACTAGGGATATTTGAATACTTAGACTGAAAATGTGTTTCTGGTGGAAGCACTGTCATATAATCAGGTTGATAATGTTTTGGTATGGGAAGCACATATCTATACTCTACTTTTGAGTGCTCCTGTGGTCCATGTACCTTGGCATCAGCATCGGCAGTCTGTTGATAGTCTTTTTCTGCGCGTTGCTGAGAGTCATGTGTTCTGTCTGTCTCCGCTGTATGAGACGAGTGGTTTCGTGGTTTACTCATGGTATTTTTCCCTGTAAAACTGAATGTTCATCATTGTTGAGGTTCAGCCGTAATCCGTGCGATATCGTCATCCGTCAACACAGAGATATGTTCCATCACTGTGCGATGCACAAAAACATAGCCACCACCAACTTTGCGCAGTAGAAGTCGTGCGGCTGCATAGTCGAGAAAGCAAGCGTAGTTCCATGGGATATGCCCCTCTTGATAGAGTAAACAGCGCAGTGTGAAGTGCTGTAGACAACTTCGCTGTCCAAAGCGCATGCCAAAGAGCAGCGCGACAATTAACCCTCCATTCACCCCTTCCATCTCCCCAAATACTGGTCCGCCAAGCCGTGCAAACAGCAAAAAAAAGATAACCCCGACAACAACCTCAACAATGATTCCACTCCGAAATGATTGCCACATACCCTGATTGGGTTTGGTCCGCAATTTTGCCTCTTTGGACTGTAGCCCACCAATAATGCCACCAAACAAGAATCCAATTAGCCCACCACTCAGCGCAAAATCGAACCCGGTAGCCCACCCGTCTTGTGCATCGGCATCGAGCCATTTAATTAGCCCGAAAATTAGCCCAAAAATCAATGCACTGACCAAGGAGAACAACAGTGCCATGCATAATCCGTTCTTGACAGAGAAATTGAATTTTTCATAGGCTCGAATCCCGTCAATTGGTCCAAAAATAACCCAGAAAGAGGAACCGCCAGCCAGCAACCCAATGAACGCATAGGTAAATAAATCTTTTGGTTCTCCATTCCATCCAAAGATGAGCGCGACAATGGGCGCAACCAGCACGCTGGCAAACAATTCAATCTGTATGGTAACTTCTGATTGTTTATACATGCTAAGTTTATCATTGAACCAGATGGATAAAGCACCGACACCACCTGCCGTCAGCCCCATAGCGAATCCAAGGTATGGATTAGAGACAGAAAAGAAAATGAGCCAGAAAATGAGTCCACCACTCAAACCCACAATCAGTCGATACCAATTCATAAGTGATGGGTTGCAGAGCCAAGTGGGTTGTAATCGTTCAATCAAAAAATGTGTCTGGCTATGGTTATCCATTTGCCTTGCCAGCCATCGGAGCCAGTGTAGCGTATCTTCAGGTGAAGAGAGATGTGCCATATCTCGATGCTGGAAGACCCGTTGAATATAGCGATCAAAGAGTCGCTGGGTGGTGCTACGGTTGGCAGTGTCACCAGAATTGTCATCGCCATGATGAGCAAAAGTCATAACGCTCAACATTAGCGGCGTTTGGGCAAGCTCACGTAGCTCAGAATCACCCGCCAACGCATCTGCCAATGTTTGGCCTTGTGTCCCCAAGTCAGTTATATAGCGGTCAATCTGTACCTCTGTCAATGGACAGATGGTGATGGCCCCTTGTAGTTGTAGCTTGTCCGTCAGCAATTCATACTCATGAATACGGCTACATACCACCATGCTCACCCTATGGTAACGATGAAACGTGTTGATAGCCTCTACACATGCATCGCGCCGTCTCGGATCCACTTCATCTAACCCATCTAGCAGCGGAATCAATTCAGCATCCTTGACCCAATTGACTGACACTGGCTTCGGCATCTGATAACGTTGATTTAACTCCTCCACCAACCAATCGGCCAATGTTTGCCCCAATTGCCATGAAGTGAGATTGAAGACAACGGGAGTCGGGTGAGTAGCATCGGTACTGGCACGATTCAGTAATGATTCTGCCAACATCAACAGTGTGGTTGTTTTGCCACCGCCGGGATCGCCCAAGATAAGCAATTTGCCTTCCATCTTGTCATAGGCATCGCATATTGCCTGATGACTGTCAAGGGGTTGGTCTGGTTGACCAGGGTGCTTCAGAATCAAGTCCCAAGGTGGATTATTCTCAACCGCCCCAGGTTGCTCATCTAATTTCAGGCGAATGCGCACCTCGTTGTAGAGCGAACTTTTCAATACCCCGTCCACCCAAAATTGCTTAACGGCTTGGCGCAAGATAGCATGATTCTTCTGATTCTTCTGGTTATCTGGGTCAAGCTGCGGTACTTGGGCAGCATGACCCACTTCGACATGATTATGATTGCCAACAACAATAGTTTGGCTATCCTTAATATTGCCCACAGCCACATTGTCCTGTGGCACATTATTGTGTTCTGGTACATCATCACGACTATTGGTTATTCCCGCGGGGTAAACATCATCATGAACATGACGAGTATGGTCATGATTGACAGTATTACCTCTTCGGAATATGTTGCGAAAATGATACCAAGATTTTTTGACAAATCGTTTATTGATTGCGTTTTGATGCCAAACTTGGTTTCCCTTTCCTTGATTAGACGGGCATTTCTTGTTATTCATCGGATTCCTCTTATAAACTCAGGCTATTCAATAGAGTAAATTCCTTGGTGAGGATACACAAGCGCATTGTGATAGACGCCTATTTTTGCATTTGCGAAAACATAGACGGCTCCTTATTTAGGCGAATCCACAAGACAAATAACCTAACCTACTGCCGGATAACACAAGCAGGACAGAGAGTCTGTGTACGTATTTTTGTGGATTCGTCTTACTTCATTCCTACTGAGCATATCCTCAAGGATTAAAACGTTTAACTTAAGCGTTCATTAATAAAACAGTACACAAATCATTAAGTCGCGCATTATTTTTAAAATATAGAAATAATTTTGCTACTTCGTATAAATTTATTTGACTTAATATCTATTTTACGTGCTTTTGATGCAGAAAGAATACAGTGAAGTTGCGGCAAGTGGTAAGTATAAAAAGAAGAACCAATACAGAAGAAAAAGCCTGGGCGTCACTAAATATGCCAAGTTTGCAGTTTTTTAGTGACCTCTAAAATAAGACGATGATTGTTTCTCCTTTTTCAAATGCAACCACTACACCAAATTAGGCATGTATATTTGGAATTTACCAATAAAAATTTAGCCAAGTTCACCTTTATCTTTACAACGGTGTTCTCGTCGTTGTTTTCATCCGCATTTTTCGAGAAATTAAGCGCGCCTTTCACGACAATGCATTTGTCGATAGTCAGCAGTTCGTCGTGAAAGGTGT
>JBCCFC010000892.1:0-5917 GCA_039029935.1 Chloroflexota bacterium | reverse complement strand
TTGTACACCCGAATCTCATCGCGCACAGCACCCCCCAATAGTTGATGGATGGGCTGGTTGGTCGCCTGTCCCCACAGGTCCCACAGTGCAATATCAATGGCAGAGCGTCCCCGCATCTCCGCACTGCTCCCCACAAAGCCAACATACCCGACCAAATGCGCCTGATGACGATCAATCAAAAGCGGGTCTTGCCCCAACAGATAGGGGGCAATCGTTTCATGAATATGCGCCTCGGCCGCACCAGGACCATAAAAGGTTTCGCCCAAGCCAATCAGTCCTTCATCGGTGTGTACATGCACCCAAAGCAAGTTGGGGAATTCTTCAACGCGGATTGTTTCAATCGCTGTAACTTTCATGGTTATCCTTTGTCGTTATTGTCTATGGTCGGCTCAAGCTGTTTCACCTCATCAATTGTGGTCACACCAAGCTGGGCCATGTTGGTTTTTAAATCGGCCAGCAAAATTTCAGCCGCGTGGATACCACCCGATTCCCCGAATGCAGCCACGCCAAACATAAAGGCGCGTCCCGCAAGCACAAAATCAGCCCCCAACGCAAGGGCGCGAATTACATCTGCGCCAGAACGAATGCCGCTATCGAAGATGATTTTTGCGCGGCCATTGACCAGCTCCGCAATGGTCGGCAGTACATCAATCGCAGCTGGCGCGGCATCAAATTGACGACCGCCATGATTGGAAACGCCGATGCCATCAATGCCCATCGAAATTGCGGTTTCGGCATCGCTTGGATGAAGAATGCCCTTAAGTACGATTGGACCATCCCATAAATCACGTACACGTTGAAGGTATTCCCACGAAAGTGTGCCGCCAAATTCCTCGCCCACAAAGCGTGCCGCATTGCGAATGTTGGTGGCCTCAGCATACTTTTCAACTGTTCGTAACCGTGGTAGCCCATTGCGCAAAGTTGCAGCCGTCCATTTCGGATGCTGCAATGCCTGTAAAACAAAATAAGGCGTAACACTCGGCGGCATACGTAGGCCAGCGCGGGAAGTGCGCTCACGGCGGCTGGCAGCAGGCACATCCGCAGTGACAACGAGCGTATGAAAGTCATTATCGCGAGCGCGTTTAAGCAAGTCGTCGCAAATGGTTTCATCACGTGGTGGGTAGAGTTGAAACCAACCCATACCGTCGACCAATGCGCCGATGGTTTCAGGCGTTTGCGTTGCAGCGGTACTCAGGCAGTAGGGGAACTGATATTGTGCCGCCGCTTTCGCCAGAATCTTTTCCGCATTCGGCCACATCAATCCCGTAAGCCCGACGGGGGCAACGCCAAATGGGGCCGCGTACGTTCGACCAAAAAGTGTGGTTTCGGTGCTCTGTGTCTGTAGACCCTTGAGAAACTGCGGCTGTAGCGTTACACGATCTAAGCCCACACGATTGCGCGACACAGCAATATCTTCGCCCGTGCCCATGTCGAGGTATTCCCAAGCAACCAGTGGCAAACGTTGTTTAGCCCGTTTTTGCAGGTCGCTAATGGATGGATATTTTTGAAGGCGAGCTTGGCTCAATGGTGTCATCATGGTTCTCTCTTATAGTATTTCAGCTTATCAGCATTTCAGCGGGTCAGCATTTCAGCACACTGGCTGACTGGCTGACAAGCTGACTGGCTAACTAGCCGACCCGCTATCTGAACATCTATATTAGGCTCCTGGATCATCGGCTGGCTTAAAGAACAGCTTATCCTGCTCATATAATAAGAACCAGTCATCAAGCGCCTTTTGCCCTGCCTTCGCCAGCCCTTCAAGCCGCTTTTCCTTATTCACGTCGCGATAGTCGATTCGTTCAACTTTGAAGGGCGCAAGACGCTCACGGTTGCGGCGGCGTTCCTGCACGTCAAGATAGTACTCAACGGCGTTTTCGGTACTCGGTGCGTCCGTCCAATGTGAACGATAAAGCGCAATGCCCGCCTTGTTAAAAATCCATGTCATATTGGCGAGGCCACCATAGGTGATGTGCAGTTCACCGATAACGTCATCAAGGTAAATTGGCCGATTGACCCCATAATGATCGCGCAACGCCTGCGCCGCACGTATCTTGTCTTCCATCGTCCGATGCTCAGGATAAATTTCGCCTGGATGTGCCTCATGTGTATACAGGAAAACCGACCCAACATCGCGGTCCGCTAACCGTCCCGCAACCTCATTCATGGATGGCGACGCCATCCCACAATACGGTCAGGTAAAGCTGCCAAACTCAACGATTGTCAGCTTATGCTGCTTGATCACCGTCATCAGTGTTGTTTCTTCCAACGGATTGTCTGCATTATCCGTCAACTGCCATAGCGGAAAGTCGGGTGCTTTTTTGCCCAGTGGCGGTTGGTCGCTCATCCACGCCATCACGCGTGCAAGCGCATTATCGTCAAAATCTGCATAGTTATAGTCGCGAATTTGTTCCTCACGAGTCATTGTCATAGTATACCCCAAGAAAAGAAAGAACTGATTTTGTTCAATCGCCGATAGACCACCATCGGCTGAAACGTTGGCTGCTAAAAAAATTGATATAGAGAACAATGGCATTATACAGAATGATTAAAACGTTTTGCAAATGGGCATACACTGTCCAATCTTATTGTAAATCCCCAATTGCTTGTTCTATGTAAGCCGAAGAAGGGACTATCTTAATATCTACAGGGGCTTGAACTTTGATCTCAAGATCTTTTGCTTTCACTTGTTCAATACTGGGAGACAAAATAATAATAATGAGCAATGCAACGGTAAAGAGGTAGACGTCCCAAATTATTTCGTCCTTAGGAAAAAAGGGTTCGACTAAGGGAATTTGGTCAATAAAAGGATGTGCGAATAGCAAATGCACCATTCCCAGCGTTGAATAGTCTGTTTTCTATATCTTTGTTATCCATTACTTACCTCGCTATAAATAAGGATGATGGGAACTCGGATGCAATAATGTCGCTATGTTTGCAGTTTCTACTCATCATTCCTGTCAAAATGGGAATCCACAGAATAGACAGCTTCTGCTTCAAAAACCGCCTGCATGGTTGTGTCTATACCACTTGAGTAATCAGCAAAGGTAAGGGGTGCGTTGATATCTGGGTCGAGTTTGCCCGCTGCAACACCCATCACAATGTTTAGCCAATAGCAACGACGCCAATCGGTACAACCATTTTCCCAATCATGATAGCCTGTTGATACCGACACCTTGACCCCTGAGTTGGGTAGTGTCAATACGCCGCCACCTTCAGCCCAGAATTGCTCTCTGTCACCCATCTGTGAGCCAACAATTTGGCTTCTGTTACCTTTGCTGCTGGCACCATGTTTTGCAAAGGCGGCTGTCACCACTGCGGCTGAAAACGTGCCACCATCGGTTAACGTGTAAATACGACCATCTGGTTTCACGAGATTGGCAATGGCTTTGGCAAAGGTTCTCGTCTTTGTGTAGTCCCCACCTGGATTCGACCGCATATCAAGGACAAGATATTCTACAGGGATACTTTTCAACTGTTCTTGGATGTCCGCCAGCCATTTTGAAAGGGATACATCGTCCGCGTCCAGCGTAATTCTCATGCGGATGTAGAAGCCATCATTGGGTAATTCATCTGTCCATAACTGCTTTTCAGGATGCATCCCATAGTGCGCTAACGTGACCATTTCCGGATCAAGAAAGCGCCAATCATTCCCGCTTTCAACCTCTTCTTTCGCATTCTTGGCAAGCGCATGGTCAACCACACGCATCGTCTCTGTTTGCTTCTCTTCCACCAGAACTGTGGTCTCCTGTGTTTTCCCATCCATCAACCGGAGCGTAAGCGAAACCTGATCGGGGTTGGTTGCCACGCCCAGACCATGCATGGCTGCTGGAGACGCAAAGAAATAGGGGCTGTTAAAGCGAACATTCGGTTCATTGCCACCATAGTACTGCTTGAGATGCTGTACGATCTCCTCTGGTGGAGTGCCATCATAGGCAACGACCTGCGCACCGATGAACGCTGCAAACTCTGCATGTGCGCGGACGATGTAGAGGCCATCATCAAACCAGAAGAAACGCAAAGGTAGGCTGTTTAACTGATCTGCCAAATATGCAATTCTCACATTGGTATGACCGTTATCAGCCAGCGCAACAGACGCCGCAACCTCCATCGCAAATTCAGCATCACTCATGGAACTGACCTGTTCATGCATCTGTTCTACATGCGCCTGAAATTGTGCTTCCGCCTCCTTGGAAAAACTGTGGTCAATGGACGTCAGGTTGAGCAGGTAGGTTAAATCTTGGTCCCGCGCTTCTGTCTGGTCTTGTGGCGTTGGGAAATCAACCGCGGGTATACGTGGCACAAACCGCCAAAAGAATAGACCCACACCGATTGCAGTGACGACGACATTGGTTAGTAGAAAAACACCAATTATGATAAGTATCCTTTTCATCACGCCTTTAACTCACTTTCGACCATTTCGCAAAAAATAATTACCCAGAAACACTTCCCAAAAGGGGGATCAATACAAGAGTAGGCACCCAGAGGGTTCCCGACCCTTGCGGTCGCCCTCGTGTGCAGCCAGGGCGACCGCAAGGGTACGCCCCTACGATGACTGTGCAAGGTGTTGCTGACCATTACATATTCACAACATAACCAATGGTATCTTGTGCGATCATACGTGGGGCAAAAGCGCGTATCCCATAATGCAGACGAGCTTAGGAGAGACCAATGGGCGTGAGCATATACTCGCCAAGGTCACGAACGGACTTGTCCGCGTTCGCCATGCAGCGCACCTTGAGTGCTCGAAGCATTTCCCCTGCCGCACTCTGCTCCCAAAACCAAGTTTCTAGCGCAGGGCCTGTCGCTCCCGGTTGCGCCGTGGCCGCTTCAAAGTAGAAGGACTTGAGATCCTCCGCCGACCAGCGTAGCGTATCCGTGAGGCTTTCACCCACACTCGGTGCCGATGGCTCTTCGCCCATTGCGAAAGCACCCAGCCACGCCGCAGTTGTGTCCACCGAGGCACTGGCAAGACCGACTGTGGTGCGCCCCCGTTGTTCTAGGGCAAGGTCGTACCAAGGTCGCAACAGTACGAGCTCTGCCGCCACCCGCTCACTCAGCCCTTCGTTCTCATCTGAGGCAGTGTCAAAACGCACTGGGCAAGCCCACACCATCTCGCTGTCTTCTACCAAGCCCTTATCCTCACCCTGAAAGTCAACCAGCACCGGGCCTGATGGTGCCTCTAACAAGGCAAGTGCCTGCCGCAGCACCTCGCGTTGCTGGTGTTCATTGTTTGGTGCGCCAAAAGGACGTCCGAGCGGGAAGGGAACCCACAAGGCTCGTGGAGGGCGAATCATCTCTGCATGTTCTCTAATCAGTGCGACGACCACAGTCGATATGCCCTCATCCTCGATATAGTGTGCAAGTCCGCTCACGGCGAACGTACACAGCGGTCAGACAGGGCAGAAGACGACCGCATCGACGCCATCACCATGCAGAAGTGTTGCCAGCTTACGCGCGGCCGATTCCATTTTTGTTGGACTCACCGCGCCCATAAACGAGTAGTGGTACTGCGCTACCGATCCAATCTCGCCAGCTTCCGCCATTTGTGTTAAGCATTCAAGGGGAAGGATAACGTTCAGGTCCTGACTGAAGCCCGTGCGGTCATGCCACGTGGATATATGATCCTGCACGATCTCATTGCGCTTTTCGACAGGCAATATCCGATAATCGCCAGAGGTCGCGGTGAAGGCCCGATCACTGCGCCGACGCAGTCCAGCACTCGATATGAGTGCAACGCGCCGATTGCGTAGTGATGGGCCAGTTTGCCAAGCGTTATTTATCTCGATGTCCGCGTACTCGTAGTCACGCAGAAACGTCACAAGTTCTGGATGAAAGTCACTCATTCGCGCCATAGTCTGTCGCTCCTATTATTTGCATATGCATGTAACGTACTTTGCTGACAAAATCACACAGCCAA
>JBCCFC010000891.1:0-5918 GCA_039029935.1 Chloroflexota bacterium | reverse complement strand
TATTAATTCAATTAAAAAATCTTTTAAAAAGGATAATCATTAAATGATTTTACCACTTGATTTTTTATACTTGATTTATTTTATCGCTCAACAAAATTAGGATAGGGTTGGGCCAACATTCGTGCCAATGGCCGTAAATTCATCCACCACTGCTCATAGGGCCGCTGATTTTCCATATCAAAGATGTTTGGAATTTCATAAAGATTGGTCATCTTCATGTACTCCCCTTCAATCCCCATGCAAACAGCAAGTGCATCTCTGAACGGTGTTTGGAATTCCTTCTCCAACAAATTAATCACACCCGAAGCCATGCGTGTCGCCATAATCCGATCATAGGGGGAAGGGTCGCCACCTTGTTGCAGATGACCAAGAACAGAGATACGTACATCAAAAAGGTCTTCACCTTCTTCCTCAAAAAGTTTGCTTAGAAAATCAGCCGTATACAGCGGATGCGCATGTTCGTTACGCACCAAAATACCAAGCCTTTTTCCTTTACTAAACCCTTCAACCAACAAGTCAATATCTCGTTGCAGATCGGCCAGTGAGACGCCCTCTTCATGCAAGTAGACACGTTCAGCACCAGATGCCAATGCACTGCTTAAGGCTAAATATCCACAACGACGCCCCATCACTTCAATAATAAAGCAGCGGTTTGATGCAACTGCGGATTGTTTAATTTTATCAACCGCATCAATAATGCTGTTGAGTGCAGTATCGGCCCCAATGCTAAACTCTGAACCAGGCAAGCTATTGTTGATGCTGGCAGGAACACAGATGATGGGAATGTTAAAGGCCGGAAAATGACGCCGTTCTTCATAGAGCTTCAATGCTGCCTCATATCCAGTCCAGCCGCCGATTAAGACGAGTGCCTCTACATTATGCTGCTCTAAATTGCGCGCAATCGTATAATAATCACTTGTTTTTGGCAATTTTCGGCTTGTACCAAGGTCTGAGCCACCCTGTGAAACGAGTCCTTTCACGCTGCCCCAATCCATCTCTGCGAGTTGACCGTTGATTAACCCACGAAACCCACGTGAAATACCGATAGGGATGTGACCATGATCCAGCCCCAGACGTACTGTCGCCCGCACGGCTGTATTCATACCGGGAGAGGGGCTTCCTGGTGTCATCACGGCAAATCGAATTGGCTTTTTGCCTGGTTCAACGGGATGGGGAAATGCACGGACCAAAGTCCGAAGCGACTTCAATGATTCCTTAAATGTATCTCCTCGCAAATCCATTGCCTTTTGGAAGTCACCACTTTTGATGGCTTGAGTTAGTTCCTGCGTTTTGGCAACACAATCTAGCAATGGCAATCGTTCAATTTTGTTGTTGCAAATACCGATCATCACAGGTTCACTGCTATTTGTCGCCTCTAAGACAGCCTTGGCAGCTTCGGCCCCCATCAGTGTACTAATAATACGATCTCTTGCGCTGGGCGCACCCCCGCGTTGGACATGTCCCAAAACCGTAATACGCGCATCCTCGCCCATTCTTTCTTCCAAAACTTTACGAATCTGCTCACAGGTAATCGGATTTCCGTTGCGATCACAGGCTCCTTCAGCAAGCATCACAATGCTGTCTCGACGTCCTGATTGAAGACCTTCCGAGAGAATCTCGCACATGCGCTCTTCCCACTCATCCGTCTCCGGTGGGCTTTCGGGAATAAATACATAATCTGCACCAGAGGCAATTGCCCCTTTCATCGCCAAGTAGCCACAATTTCGTCCCATGACCTCAACAACAAATGCGCGTTGGTGACTGGCGGCCGTACTACTAATAGCATCGACTGCATCCGTGATACGATGGAGTGCTGTGTCTGCACCAATTGTCAGGTCTGTGCCGTACATGTCGTTGTCTATCGACCCTACAACACCGGCAATTGCTAGAAAAGGGTGGGCGGCGGCCAACTCCTCTGTAATCTTACCCTGTTTGACTAATTCTTGGAGCAACTCCGACCACTCATTGCGTAGGCGAGTTGCACCCGTCAGACTACCATCACCACCAATGACAACCAGTCGATCAATCCCATTTTGAACAAGGTTTTGGACTGCAATCAAGCGACCTTCCTTGGTATGAAAGTTGTCACACCGTGCTGACCCAATCACTGTACCGCCTAGTTGTAAAATTCCACCAACATCACCCCATTGCATCGATACGATTTTATCCTCACCCTCGATCATACCGCGATAGCCTTCGTAAATGGCAAAAACTCTTGCACCTGCTTCTAATGCAGTACGGACCACCGAACGCACGGCAGCATTCATCCCCGGCGCATCACCACCGCTTGTCAACACGCCCAAACGTATTTTATTTATAGATTTTGACATATATCGTTTGCTCTGTTTGAAACCCAAGTTTGTTTGATTTCAAGTGTAGTTTTCACATATGTGAATCGGTGAGGCCGCTGGTGTATGGCAATGTAGAGCGGCCTGACACCAAGCTGCGTCCTATCACCATTGACAGACAGTTTTCGTTCTTTTTGATGAACTGTTTTGATTGAATTGGGTAGAACACAATTATCAGATCATGTCCAACCCCATAATTGTATAACGGCTATAGATAACGACTCTGAATCCATATATACTATGCAGATTACAAATTTTTCACTCTCTGCAATGTAGTATATGATTAAGAGATTGCGTGTAGGCGTTATCCAGTTAATCAAGAGCTATAGGTAGCTCGTGAACACATGATGAACTCTTGCATAACGCCGCATTATTTTCGTTTAGTCGTTCAGAAAAACTACCATCCAATTTTTCTGCATTATAGCATAACCCCCTCGATAAATCAGATTTGTAATGGTAAAATAGTGAGAAAACTCTATGGCAAGACGACGTAGTTCAGTACGAATTGGTGTGACGGGGCTGGGCAAACGTGAAGAACTAGCACCAGGGATTTATATCAACCCACTTTACCGCGGATGTACACCCGGCGTGATTCATACAGAAGAAGGCTTGGCTTTGGTTGATGCACCGTTGATCCCACAGCAGGCACTTGACTGGCGGACACAAATTGGCGAACTCTATCCAGAAGCACCCTATCTATGTATTATCAACACGGATCACCATCGCGGACATGCACTTGGCAACCAATATTTTATGCCGATTACGGTTATTGCCCATGAACGTGCCCACAAAGAAATGTCGGGCTATACGGATAATTTCAAAGAACGTGTTCGTAATAGCTTTAAGCGTGAGCCTGAAATTCAAGATCAATTGAATAACATTATTATTGTGCCACCCCATGTCACCTTTACAGATCGTTCGCGCTTGCTCTATGGTTCACGTGAAATCGAGTTGATCTATGTGGGTGGACATACACCAGCAACCAGTATTGTTTGGCTACCCAAGGAGAAAATTTGCTTTGTGGGCGATATCGTGTGGGTAGATCAACATCCGTATATGGCACAGGCGAATACCTTGGAGTGGCTTCGTGCATTGGAGTTAATTCGTGAACTCGGAGCGGAACGATTAGTGCCAGGGCATGGACCTGTTTGCACACCCGATGCAACCTACCGCGTGGCCGAGTATATTGAGTTTACGCGAATGCGTGTCCGTGATTATTATCATGAAGGCAAAAATAAAAACGAGACCAAGACAGGGCTTGTGACAGAGGTTTTGGATTGGTTCCCTGTGCCACCGGAGCGCAAAGCCAAAATTGAAAGCCAGATTAAATCTGGCTTGAATCGGGTTTTCCGCGAAATTCAGCGCGAGGAAGAAGAGTTGAAGGCGCGACTGCGAGCACAATCGAAAGTCGGCCAGCCCAATTCTCTGAGTTTAAATATGAATCATGTTAGTGGAAATGGTAGTCCCCCTGACCCTGTTTATGAGTTGCAGGACAGTCATTTTGAAAATCACGTCGTAAGTGATAAGGAAGTTGAAATAGTAGGATAAGCACACGATGGCATATGCTGTAGATTCACGGGCGAACAGTGAGGCAAGCGTCTTACGGAAAGAGCTGGATACCACTGAACGCCAGATTGTGAGTGCAACCGCAGAGACAATTGAAGAATTTCTTTTACGTCTCGACAAAATTGAGGAACGCATTCTTGCGTTCAAAGAGGCAAATATTGATGTACGCCCCGAAGAAGGGCGTTGGCAAGGAATCTTGAGTCGTTTATCGACCAAGCCCGGAGAATTGGTGCGCAAGGTCGGCAGCGGACAGTTTCCCCGACTACGCAGAAAATATCCAACTGCCGAAAACTTCTGGTGGTATTTGGATCAAGAGGCTGGACGACGCCAACGGCAAGCCATCAAACGGCTTGTAACAACCATTGCGATTGTTGTTGGCGTTGTTGTTGGCGGTTATTGGACCATCAACACCTTGTTCCCACCCAACCCCGATACAATTCTCGTGGTTGAGAGTACAGGAGAGATTGAACAGCGAATTTTGGAGGAAGACTGGGCGGGCGCACTGGAAATTGCACAGGCTGGATTGCAGATATTACCAGATGAACCCGAACTTTTATTGTGGCAAGCGGTACTGGCAGAACAGCTAGAAGATGCAGACCTGTTTAATGAAAGCATTGAGCAGGCATCCGTAACGCTCTCTGATAGGCTAGAACTGATGTGGATATATATTGGCAATCGGCGCATTCAGGTTGGCAATTTAGAAGGCGCACAGGCTGCGGCAGAGACAGCCTTAGAATTGAATCCAGATGAACCGCAGGGAACGTTCTTGCTTGGCAGTGTTGCCGAATTTCAAGGTGATTTTGTCAAAGCAGTTGATCTGTTTGACAAAACATTTCTCCAAGCTGAGGATGATAATCCACAGTTGGCTGTGATTGCCAAAGTACGCATGGGGCAGTTGATGCAATCACCGACCTTTGGCATGGCAACGGCTGAACCAACCGAAAATGAGGCGGGCAATCAAAATAATGGCGAGTCTCAGCCTGCTGAGGAAGGTTCTTCGGAGTAATGCGGGCAATCGTCTTTATTAATGGCATCATTGATGACTATGCCCCGCTCAAGGCATGGATTACCGCTGATGATTATCTGGTTGGCGCAGATGGTGGCACAAGGCATTGTTTGGCATTAGGCTGTCGTCCCCATGTGATTGTAGGTGATCTCGACAGTTTAGAAGAAGACGTCGTGGAACAGTTACAGACGCAGGGTACACTCATTGACCGTCATCCAGCGGCAAAGAATCATACAGATTTAGAATTAGCCATCATGCGAGCGATAGATGATGGCTGTATAGAGATTGTGTTGATGGGTGCGTTAGGTGGCCGATTGGATCAGATAATGGGCAATTTGCTCATGTTAGGGCGAAATGACTGGCTCGTGCCGATTAAATTGGTTGAAGGCTCGCAAGTAGCGCAGTTGATGCAGGGTCCCGAAACATTGACGCTATATGGCACTGTTGGCAATTTTCTCAGCGTGATGCCGTTAAGTGATACGGTTACAGGAATTACCTATGATGATGGGCTGGTTTATCCGCTAGATAATGCAACATTACCCTTTGGCTCTAGCCGGGGGATTAGCAATGAATTCGCCAAACCTATGGCTACGATTGAGATGCAGTCTGGGAAATTGATGGTGATCCAAACGCTTTAGAATCATAAAGGCGAATGTTTCACGTGAAACATTCGCCTTTATCATAGCGTTATACAAAAAGGCAAAACGAGGATGTTTCACGTGAAACATCCGCGTTTTGCCTTTTGTGCGGCATTATTGTAATGTGCTACTGATGCTCAATACATTGGTGCTTTGCATAGCGATAAACACAATAATTGTAGCGAGGCTGATGCCCAGTGTGGTTCGCCAAGGGCCTTGTCTTTGTGCGTCATTGGCTAAGAGTGCAATAATCATCGGGGCAATGGCAACAATTGGGATCGTCTGACTGATAACCGCCCAGGGCATCAAGCTCATCTCGGCCGTGCGAGAATAGACAATGGCAATGGCCAGCCCCATGCC
>JBCCFC010000890.1:0-5922 GCA_039029935.1 Chloroflexota bacterium | reverse complement strand
CGATATGGTCAGCTTCCGATTTCCGACATCGACTATGTGCAAATGTTGACTCGGATAATTGCACCTTCTGTTCCAAAAACTTCTTCCGCAAATCAGCAACATTAGCTTGCAGGACCTTGTTTGCACGCATCTCAGTAGCAAGGTCTCGGGTAATTTCTTGAGTAGGTCCAATGAACGTCCATCCTTGATGAGGATGCCTTGGGCGGACGAGATGTTAAGAAAGGCCAACACGCTGGCAGGCCCAAACATTCTCATCCTGTACCCAAACTCGTTGGTCATCACAGCCAACGCGCTGGAAAATCCAAAAATCGGTACGAATAATGCACTCAGCCCCAATGTCATCGGGGCAAGTCTATCGGCAATGGCCTCGCCTTGGGATTGCAGATCATTCTTAAAATCGGTTGTCTCCTCTAAAAGCTGCCCAATCTGTACGGCAACCGTTTCTTGTCCTGTTTTTACTGTCTGAATCCCAATCATCCCCGTGAGTACAATCGTCGAGGCAAACACCTCATCCCCCACACCTTTTTCGACAGGCTGTGATTCACCCGTGAGTTTTCGTTGGTCAATCGCAGCCGTGCCATGAACGACTACGCCATCCACCGCAATCGTTTGACCCGCACTCACGACGACAATATCACCGAGTGCCAATTGCTCAAAGGGAATCTCGATATTGACGCCATCAGGTGTTTGTACCCAGACAAAACGAGGTTGTGTCCCAAATAAATTGGACATATTATTTCTGCAATTAACTTCATTGTGGCGCAAAAGCTTTGCCGTACAGGCGGCGTGCCAAGCTGCAATGACCGCTGTATAGAAGTACCCGCCTACCAACGTGCCAAGAATCAAAATGGAGCTGGTAACGTAAGAGGTTATTCTGTGCTCATACACAATTGACTGATAGGCCTGCCGAAAAAATGCGATGTTTGTATAGGCCACAATGGGGATAACCAGCCAGAGAAAAGGCGTATAAAAGAGACTTATGCCAGCAATTCCTAGATTGATAGAAGCCAATGAAAATATATGATTGGCCTCCTTTTGGGCTTCGGTGATGTCGTCACGAACAAACTCTTGCATTTGTTGGCGGCGTGTTTCCAGAAGGGACCATGTTTTTTGATGAGCGGGGGGATTCGTCTTAAATCCATCCGCGTCAGAGGATAATTCAGAAAATAATACAGTCACCAACCGATTCTGTTTGTTGCTCTTGAAGATGCGACCCAATAAGGGGGTTCTCATTGGGACTGCAAAGAAATAGTTGGACACCAATGTATTACCCTCTCGAATTATAATTGATAAGCCAATCCTGATAATCCGACTCAACAGGAGCTGCCCAGGTATCGACATCAATTTCGCCCGGTGTATATTTGCCTTCGCTCAGTCGCAGTTTGCCAAATATATCACGAACGCGGATGTCTTCAGATGTTTCCACAACCTCTTGTGCAAGGTGTGCCGGAATAAACGTGATGCCTGTTACCGTCCCTAAAACAACATCCCCCGGCAACACGGTTGTGTGGTTGATGCGAATCGGAATATTGATGCCAGCCAAGGTGGTTTCCGTCATCTCTGCCGGGTCATACCCTCTACAGAAAATCGCTACGTTGGTCATCTTGCAAATCGCCTCAAAATCGCGGATACCACCATCAAAGACCGCCCCAGCATTGGTACGTGTTCCAATTGAGGTCGCCAAGTTATCGCCAATATATGTCCCCTCTTTGACCTTACCAAATAAGTCTACAACAAGGACATCATTGTTTTCCAAAAGGTCCAGCACCCACGAATTTTGCCGGCCAACACGCCCTTGTGCCTTGCCCAACTGTTGGACCAAATTGTCAAGATCAGGACGAAGCGGAACCATCATCGCTGTAAACGCGCGTCCAACCAGAACCTTGTTGGGGTGGGTAACAATCCAAGTTCCCTCAAACTGAAGATGGTAGCCGTGTTTTTGTAGCACAGCCCATGCCTCCTCATGAGTGACGAGTTTCATACGCTCCAACAGATCATCAGAGACAATGGGGCGGCCCTTGGGACAGCGATTGCCTTGCCATTCTCGAGTCAGATTTTGAACAATCTCAACTGGATTTTCTATATGCACAATTATTTCCTTTCAACCGTAATATTTAATGTTGTTGTAATGGTCAAATAAACATTGAACAAACGCCCTGAGAAACCGCGGATGTGGGGAACCTACTTGATGCCTCTATACAATGCGCAAGATGTTGTTGACCATGACATAAATTTTCTTAAATTTTCTATGTACTGTTAGTATTTCAGTTATGTTAAGTGTTCGCTGTATATTGCAGACAATTCAGCATAGCAGCCACGCGTGGGATAAACATGGGACGATAAAATGTTGGTTCTAATAATTTGTGCAGTTAAGCAATAATATATTTATCCACATAAATACGTACTTCATCGAGGAGGCTGGGCATGACCTGCATTGACTTGGATGGTTTTGTTCCCATTATAGGTTGTGTGTTTCATCTAAAGATCCTTCTTATGTGGTTAGCGTTATGGTATGCACAACCGAAAGTTATCGGCCTCATGCCGACAGTTGTCAGGTTATGCTCAAAAAGCAAGAGTCCTGCCAGATGACAGGACTCTTGTCGACAGTAGATAGGTGATTAGGAATAGCGATTATTTAATGTTCGCAAGTTCAGTGAGCACGCCCGTGCGGGTCTGCCCTAAATGGGTACGTTATTTAATCGCCATTCCTTACCTTCGTCAACGCTACAGCCAATTCTGATCAGCTCTCTGAATTATCTCAAAGGAGATATAAAAAAAGAGCGGATAAGGGCTGAGTTTCCCTATCTGCTCTTTTTTATGCTTAGAATTCGTCATAAAAATTCACTTGACCTGCGTTAAGCGTGTGCTGGTTAAAGCCCTTTTGTATATGACGATACTCACTGATTGTAATTGGGCGATTACTGCTTTGGTCCACTGTTTCGTTGTTCCGACGTAGACCACCAGCGATGTTTTTGAAATCGGTTAACGGGTTCACCATACCCGCTGTATTAAAGTGAACCGTTGCCCCCAAATCATTGATGGCAAAGTCGATGCCTAGCTTACTCGTTCTGCGGAAGAATGCCTTGTATATCCACTCGGACAATGCCCCCTGTTGGTCTTCATTGAGCGAACGGATACTCGCCATCGCACTATCATAGCTGTCGTGAGCAGAGCTAAGAAAAGCATTAATGTTATTTGCTGTAATGTCAACGTGCTCATAGTTCGTGCCACGATTCTTTGTCAAGCGATCCTTCGCTAGTATTTTATAGACCCCATCATATTTATGAAACATACTTCTGTATGTACGGGCACCAAAATCATACAGACCAATCTTGTCTTTATGTCGCACAAGTGCCCTAATCCAAGCTTGGAGCTCGGGTTTTGTATTGATGGCATTCTGATCACTGTGGGGAAGATAGCTTGACCAATTATTTGGGTCATTAAGCGCCTGGCGCACCTGATACAATCCGCTAAGAGAACCACTGATTGTTATCGCATTATTGATACCAACTGCGCGGTTGTAGTCATCAATGGTTAGGATTCTATCTTGATCAAGTCCAGCTTTTTTTATTCGATGTTTTGTGAGTGAACGATTATTTGCGACACCATAAAGGAGACTGCGATCATCTGGATTGGTCTGATATGAGTCAAGTGGGTCTGAACCGATCAAATCTCGTTGAATCATTTTTCTGTTTGCATAAGATTGATTTCCTGCAAAAGTACGATCAAGAGACACTTGTTGTGTTGTGTTCGGTGTTGTGCGGGGAATTTTGATTGGCTCGTAGATAGCAGGGAGAACACCAGACGGCCTGTTAATTGTCTGTTTTTCTTTGTGTTGGGGAAAGAACTGAATCCGTTGTATAGACTCTGGCACTGTGAGGGGAATGTGGATTGGCTCATAAATTGCAGGGAGAACACGTTGAACAGTCGTCTGTGGTGTTGTTTGTTTGCGTTGTCGTTGGTCTCCCTCATGTTCACTGACATATCGCTCAATCAGTGGGCTACGCGTCTTCATATACACAGGCGTATTTGTCTTTTTTCTTGCTTGTACATACATTGGCATTTTCATCTCCTGTTTTTGATAGGTCGAACAACTTAAAGCATCTTGTTTATGGTACAAAATACTTTAAAATTTTTTATTGTTGATTCCATATCCACAGGAGTCAAAATATTCTCTCGTGTAATGGCGATCATAGTATAGTGGTTTTATGAAAGGTGTACTTTAAATTTAGGTTAAATATGAGCGTTTCGTCAAAATAAAAATTAGTCGAATAAAGGCAGAAACTAAAATAAATAGGTAGACTTCCAAAATTGTAACAATAGCCGTCGCAATCATAAAAAAGCGTTCAGCATTTCAGCACTTCAGCATTTCAGCACACAAGCTGACTGGCTGACTGGCTGACAAGCTGACTGGTTGATTTTATACTTTCCTATGCAACAAAAAAAACGCGGATAAGGATAAACAACTCCCTATCCGCGTTCTTCCATATCTGCGTTTCTACTCAGCTAAGACAACCACCGCTTGCGCCGCTTATAATGCTTCACATCGCGATAACTCTTGCGCTTACCAACGGCACTTAAGCCTAGATAGAAATCACGAATATCCTCGTTGTTCTTCAAGGCATCGGCGTCGCCATCCAACACAATGCGGCCATTTTCCATGACATAGCCATAGTCGGCAATACCCAAGGCCACCGTTGCGTTCTGCTCAACCAACATGATGGTCACACCCTGCTCGCGGTTGATGCGCTCGATGATGCCATAGATCTCCTCGACCAGTGACGGTGCAAGCCCCAACGACGGCTCATCCAACATCAGCACCTTGGGTCGCGCCATCAACGCCCGCCCAATCGCCAACATCTGTTGCTCACCACCGGACAGGTAGCCCGCCTTGCTGCTGGCACGTTCCTTGAGGCGTGGAAAGTAGCTGTAGACACGCTCGATGTCGTCACTTAGCTCTCGGCCTGCTGGATGCGTATACGCGCCAACCAACAGGTTTTCCTCTGGTGTCATATGCCCAAAGACGCGACGACCTTCCATGACCTGCACGATGCCCATGCGCACGATGTCAGCAGCATTTTCATGATGAATCTGCTTGCCCTCGTAGCGGATGTCACCCTTGGTCACTTCGCCACGTTCACCATGTAGCAGCCCCGAAATCGCCTTGAGCGTTGTGCTTTTGCCGGCACCATTGGCTCCCAGTAGGGTGACAATCTTGCCCGTCTGCAACTCCATCGAGACACCCTTGAGTACAAGGCTAAAACGGTCATAGACGGCCTCGATATTGTTGACAGATACTGTCACACCCGAGCCATTTGCTGACCCTGCCATTATTCACTCGCCTCGTACAATTCAGGATTCTGCGCCATGAATGCTTCCGCAGCCTCAACAATCAAACCACCAACCAAGTCTTCGTAGGCTGATGTCCAGTCACCGATTGGAACCATCTTTTCGCCATCAAACTCGTGGACACGTGCCAGTGCTGTACCCATGTGATTTTCTGCCGTGATGCCAAATGTAGGTGGAACCAAACCCGTCAGTCCTACAGCATCCAGTGATTCAGATGTCAACTGTTCAAAGCCCCACTTGACCTGCTCACCATTGACAGGATGACCAAACTCCGCAGCGGCCAGACGAATCGCCTCAACAGTGAGTGCCACTTGGTAGACACCACGATTGTATAGCTGTGAACCAACTTCTTCGGTTGGGCCGTATGCTTCACCAGTGTCGTGAATTTCGGTGATCAACTGTTGGATGACAGGAATGTCTGTACCAGAATTGGTAAAGTAATTGGCCTTTACACCAACAGCCGTTTCCTTACCCGCTAATTCAATATCTTGGTCTGTTGGTGACCAAGGACAACCGATGATGCTGCCCATGTCAAAGCCAACACGCGCTGCTTCTTGCAGAGATACAACGGTT
>JBCCFC010000889.1:0-5925 GCA_039029935.1 Chloroflexota bacterium | reverse complement strand
TATCGACAGTCCTGCCGATCTGCCTGCAGCAAACTATCTTGATAAAATCGAGGAGCCTTGGTATGAGCTGCGTATTTTTACACCATCGGATTATATGGGACCAATTTTGGATTTGGTGACAAAACGTCGTGGGCAATTGAAAAATCAAACCTGGCTTGATACCAAACGCGTCGAAATTGCCACCATGATTCCGCTCTCTGAAATTATTGTTGATTTCTATAACGAACTCAAGGCGCGTACCAAAGGATATGCCAGCATGGATTATGCTGTTGATGAATATCAAGAGTCCGATATGGTTAAGCTCGACATCTTGGTGAATGAGCAGCCAGTCGATGCTCTCAGCGTGATTGTGCATCGCAGCGATTCGTATCCCAAGGGCCAGAAGTTGGTGAGCAAGATGAAAGAACTGATCCCGCGGCAGATGTTCAATGTGCCCATTCAGGCAGCAATTGGCAACAAAATCATCAGCCGTGCCAACGTCAAAGCCATGCGTAAAGATGTGACCGCCAAATGTTATGGTGGTGACGTATCGCGTAAGCGCAAGCTCCTTGAAGCGCAAAAAGCGGGTAAAAAGCGCATGAAAATGGTCGGTTCTGTGGAGATTCCACAGGATGCCTTTATGACCATTTTGAGCCTGGAAGATGATTAATGGGTCAACCGCAGAGGACGCAGAGGACGCAGAGGTTTCCCATAGGGCAGTAGAGATGCCTTCTGCGCTTGCGTTCCTCTTTTTTTCATAAAAACTTTCTCAGTAGGGGGCATGAGGTGGAGGAGGAGAAAAGACTAATTTTTTCCCTCCTCCACCTCATACCCCTACGAGCGCATCAACTACATACGAAGAAAGAAAAATCACTATGGCAAAGAAAAATACCGAACAGACAACGGGTCTCAAAGTCAGCCAAATGGATGGTATCATTAAAACGCAATATCCCATGCCGCTGGCACGACGCTACCGCTCCATTCACAACAACCCTGATCCCATGCGTCAGCTTAAGGAATGGTTGAATTTTTGTGCGGAAGTCATCAAGTATGTAAGCGTGACGGCTGTTGTCATTGCTGACCGACACAACGTTCAACCAACGCAGTTGGCCCAGCAAATGATGGCCGATGACAATCCATCATTTGGTCGTCTCGTTGACCTCCATTATCAAATGTCCAAAACGCTTGAAGACAGTGATGTGACCTATCTCACCAATAGCTATAACCACATCTGGCTGCGTGAAACGGTTCTCGGTGTTGCCACGCGCGAGATGAATGCATTGCTCCAGAAACGAAGTGAGAGAGACCCTGAAAGCGAACCCCGACGCTACTCACAAAATCATTTTCTGAGGACGCTGGTCACCTTCAAAAATATGTTTTTTAGTGATGATGCACAGGCAGCAGGTGATGGGGATGCAGGTGATGGGAATACAGGTAGCCAGGCAGAGAGTGAAGATAGTACGACATCAACATGGTTGACTGCAGAAGAAGCGGCCCACATTCTGCCCCATATCCAAAATGGGTTTTATGATTGGTTGAGCCACCAAAACGGTCTTCATGCACATACCCTTGTCGCCATCACCAAAGTGACATCCGAAGCGGGCAGCTATGTGTATAGCGGGTATAATTTGAACAGCGGTCGCAACCCTAGCCCTTACCAAGAAACACACAATCGCACGATTGAGCCGGATACTGTCTATCTGCAACAGGGCGACACCTTCATCTCACTTGCCAAATATTTCCGCTTTCGTGATGACCGCAAGAAGCCACGCCTCTCGTATAGTATGCAAGCGCGCAAGGATGAGCCTGTTGCACCAAAAGCGGTCAAAGTTGTGCAAGAAAAGCCAGCACCGACGTCAGAGCCATCATCAGTACAGGATATTCCATCCGATGTTGAGGATGCCACTGAGATGACTGAAACGAGCGGAGCAGACTATAGCATCTGGATTTGGGTTGTGGCTGCGCTTGTGGTTGGTGGTGCCTTATTTGCAGTCGCCGCGTACTTTTTGGGGTAGGACCGAGTGATATTTTGAGGTCTGCTAGAGTGGTCCAATGGATTGCACATTCTCCAATTTTTTTGAAAAATGGGAGAATGCTCAGTCCATTGGACCACTCTGAAGGCTTCGAGTTGTAGGTCAGGCTATGCGATTATATACATTTCAACAGTGTACATTAACGCAACTAGATCGCGATTTTGGATTGCAGCAAGTATTATCGACACCTATGTTTGAGCAGTGGATTCAGGCCGAGATAGAGATAAGTGACTTTGAGAAATCTAATTTGACCTACTATCAGAGCCTACTGGAGTTGAATGTCAGTGCTTGGTATGAGCAAGACCTCTCTATGCAATTTATCGGTCCAGTGTTAGGGCTTGTGCAGTTTACAGACCGATACAAATATAATCTGTTTGCAGGACGCAAGATTCAGGCTGTTCTGGCTGGTGTGGATGAAGAAATTGAACTGAGTGGCGAGCCAGATGGCCTTTTGGCAACAGGATATCGTGAGCCTAAAATCCCCATGTTTGCATTCACCGAGTATAAAAAGGCAAATGATCCCAGTGGTGAGCCTCCCGGACAAACACTCGCTGCTATGCTTGTGGGTCAACACTTGAATCAAACACTCAAAAACACAACTGGACCCATTTACGGTGCCTATATCATTGGCGGCGAATGGTGGTTTATGTTGTTGCAAGACAAAGAGTACGTAATCAGCAGAGCGTATACGGCATTAGGCAGTGATCTTTTTGAGATATTTCGGATTCTAAAGTCGTTGAAGAAAATTGTGATTGATCTAACCAAATAAAGTGAAAAATTGTAAAAAAGCAAAAGTCACACATAAGTAAAAACGACTGCATGGCGCCGACTGACTGTATACTCAATCTAGCCCGCGTGACTTCTGCCTTTTTGCATAAAAGATAGTGATTTTGCTCAAGCCAGCAATGCCACAAGCTCCGTTTGCAACGGCAACGTCGTCACCTCCACCCGATCCTCATGCATCAAGCAGTTGATTTCGCTACGGATACCCAGCCCTCGCTTAACCACCCCAGCCCGCTCATCAAACACAAAGTCGGGCATGTAGATACCTGGCTCAATCGTAAACAGGATGCCCGGAATAAGTTGACGACGGTCCTGTGTTTCCAAGTTGTCGATATTGGCTCCGTTAAAGTGGATTGATGTCCCCAAACTGTGACCTGTGCGGTGGATAAAATACTCGCCATAGCCCGCATCATCAATGACCTCGCGCGCCACATCATCAATCTCATAACCATACACTGGCTGACCTGCATCGAGCCGTTCTTGAATCGCCGCCACCGCCGCATCACGCGCCAAACGTACAATCTCACCAATGCGTTGCAACGTTTCTGGCAGTTCAGTGCCACAATAGGCTGTCCATGTGATATCTGCATAGCAATCATCCGGGCTATTGGTTTCCCGCGCCCAGAGGTCAATCAACACCATGTCACCTTCTTGAATGGCATTGTGACGCGTGGCTGATGGTGCGTAGTGTGGGTCTGCGGCAAAGTCATTGACCGAGACTTCTGGTGGATGATCCGTTTCTAGCCCTGCCTCGTCAAACTTTTGCAGAATAAACTGTTGCACATCATATTCTGTGAGCGGTGTCCCTGCTTGCAACTGTTGACGAATAAAATCGAAGGCCGCGTCTTTGATGGCAACGCAATGCTCGGCCGCACGACGATGGCTGGCAATCTGTTCAGGTGTCAAGACCGCTTGAATGAGTTGCACCAAGTCGGCACTGCTCACAATCTCTGCCCCCGTACTTTGCTCGACCAACTCCTTGGTCCCAGCGTCAATACGACTGACATAGGGGATGGCACAGTTTGGGCTGTACTCCATTGCGATCCGTTGCTGTGCATCATCAGATAAACCAATCAATGTTGGCAACATCTGCGCCAGCTCTTGCCAGCCCACATAATGGCGGATTTCGCCCTGCATACCGGGTGCGACATCGACAAAGGTGCTGCTTTCAATGGCATGAATCAAATAAACAGGGTTGCCCTCGGCGGGTATCCACAAAAACCAGCGACGGGTTCCGCTTGTGGTTAAGCCAGCCACATGTAGGGCAATGGGGTTGCTACCACGAAAATCATAAAGCAGCCAGCCATCCAATTGACTGGCTTGCAGATAGGTTTGAATGCGATTTAGTGTTGTCATAACAATGCTCTTTACTATAGGTTTTACTTTACAATTGAAATCGTTATGATATTATCACACAATGGTGTGATTTGCATCAATCGGGTTGGATCAGAAAACAAACATTAGTTCGATTCCAGAGAGGGTTTTCTTTGACAATTTTGCAGGTTTGCGGTATAATTACGCCTACGAATAGACTTATTTAGGTATGCAATCGCATTACACTACATTCGAGGAAGGTGTACTTTATGTATCAACAAATTACATTAATCGGCAATTTAGGGGCTGACCCTGAAATGCGTTATACGGGTACGGGAACCCCAGTCACCAGTTTCCGTATGGCCGTCAGTCGCCAATGGACAGGTCAGGATGGGCAACGCCAAGAAAAAACAACATGGTTTCGTGTTACCTGCTGGCGACGCCAGGCAGAGATTGTTAGCCAATATCTAACCAAAGGCAGCAAGGTATTGGTTGTTGGTGAGATGGAAGAACCCAATGCCTATATGGACAGGGATGGCAATCCACGCGCGTCTTTGGATGTCACAGCGCAAACCGTTCGTTTTCTCAATAGCCGTAATGAAACAGCCACGATGGGTGGTGGCTATGGTGCGCCTGCAATGGGTGGCAATCAAATGGGTGGTGGTAATATGGGTGGTGGTAATATGGGTGGCGCACCCTCAATGGCTCCGATGCAACAGCAACCTGCGGCATCTCAATATCCTGTACCACCCCAACAGCCTGCACCCCAACAAGCTGTGCCACAGCAGCCAATTCAACCCGCTGCACCCGCAGGCGCGGCCCCAGTCCTCAACGAAGAAGATATACCATTTTAGATAGTTAATAGTTAATAGTTAATAGTTAATAGTTGACCATAATTATCTATGAATCATTATTAACTATTAACTAACAATAGGACATCATTTTGGCAGAGAAGACATTAACAGACATTGTTGAAACGATCTGCGAAGAGTTTACGGTTGTCAATGATCTGCGTGATGAAACGCTGCGGCGGAGTCGTGCGTTGATTCGTTCGTGCGCACACAGCATCCGTGCAATCCATCGCCATGATTGGGCAGAAGCGGAATCGTTGTTGGCACAGGCGAAGGATGAAGCACGTGATATGATTGAACCCATTCAAGATCATTTTGTGCTCTATAACGCGGGCTATACACAGGATGCGCTGAAAGAACTGGTCGAGGCGCATGTGGTCTATGCCGTTGTGCGCCAGAAACCCATGCCTGTGCCAGCGGAGCTTTATGTCACCAACGGGCGTTATCTGCGTGGGTTGGGTGAAGCGGCAACCGAGATGCGTCGTTTTGTCCTCGACATGATGCGTCGTGGCGATATCGAGGGGGCGGAGCCATATCTTCAGTTTATGGATGATGTGTACAGCCTGCTCATCACAGTCGATTTCCCCGATGCTATCACTGATGGGTTGCGCCGCCAAACCGACGTGTTGCGGAATGTATTGGAACGTACACGGGGAGACCTGACATTGGGGCTGCGTCAAGAACAGATGCGATTGGCTCTCGAACGGCTAGAGGCGAAGTTGCCAGCTGTGGGGGACGGGTAGATCGGTATCCGGTGGGTCGGTGACTGATGACGTGTTGTTCAGGAAAGTGATGCGACAGATTTTGAACAACAGGATAATCATGAAGAAGAAATGGTAGAGAACGATAACTTTGAAACAGATGATAATGCAATGAGAGATGAACACAAGGAAATTTGTGAAAAGGTGAAGCAAATAATTCGGGAGGAAAAGACATGTGATGGTATTATATTCAAAAAAGTTGAC
>JBCCFC010000888.1:0-5926 GCA_039029935.1 Chloroflexota bacterium | reverse complement strand
GGAACTTTGGCACTGTGAGTGTTTCCGTTCACGTGATCACATGTAACAGCAAATGATTGCAAAAAGCCGTCTTAGCAAACTTTTCTCTATGCCTTTTCTCTCAAATTACGCGTTGTTTGTTCGTGTTAGTATCAGGGTGGGGCATCTTGTACCAATGGTTTTGCCATACCAAACTCTTACCAAAGATTTTGGTATGGCAAATCCATTGGTCCAATCTAGGGGGAACTCAATTATAGACCG
Source organism: Chloroflexota bacterium (assembly GCA_039029935.1). Classification (GTDB taxonomy): domain Bacteria; phylum Chloroflexota; class Anaerolineae; order Caldilineales; family Caldilineaceae. The sequence goes on along the minus strand of JBCCFC010000888.1, from coordinate 5,686 downwards.
TCACGCTGCTAGCATGACCTACGATGTCAATTTATCAAAATGCTTAACCGTAGGTCTGTCTAGCAGCCGGACAATGATGGACTACCGCAGGATCAATGGCAGTAGCACTCTTGGCCCATCAACCCCAATGTCTTCATCATCAGGAATGCCAACCGGCGGCGTGGCGATGCCAGCCTCCGTGTTGCCAACATTGGCCGGTGTGTCATCCACATGTCCGGGCACAATTTGACGAATCCGGTTATTGTGACGGTCAGCAATGAGAATCGCGCCTGTCGGTGCATGGAATTCAACATCATAGGGCCGGTTGAGTTGACCAATGGTCGGGTCTCGATCATCGCCAAAGTAACCCTCTGTATTGTTGCCAGCCACAGTTGTGATGATGCCGTCTGTGTCTACCATCCGAATCACATGGTTATAATCATCTGCGATATACATATTCCCTGCTGCATCGAATGCCATACTTTTGGCTCTATCAAGTTGCGCTTCTGTGGCCGGACCACCATCTCCAGAATATCCCTTTGTGCCATTTCCAGCCACAGTTGAGATGATGCCATTGGCATCAATCTTGCGTATGGTACGGGTTGACCAGTCTGCAAAGTAGATATTGTCGTTGTCATCTACCAGGATTCCGGTTGGGCGACCAACCCGTGCATCTTCAGAAGGACCACCATCGCCCGTGTTTCCCCACTTACCATTGCCTGCAATGGTTGTGATAACACCATCCGTATCAACCTTCCGAATCCGGCGATTGCCATGATCCGTAATATAGAGGTTGCCAGCACTGTCCAATGCAACACCAACTGGATAGCGGACCGATGCGTCTGTGGCAGGACCGTTGTCACCAGCATATGTACCAGTGCCGTTACCCGCAACAGTTGTCAAAATCCCAGTCTCCGCATCAATGCGACGGACAAGATGATTATCTTTGTCGGTTAGGTAGACATTGCCTTGGTCATCCACTGTGACAGCTCTTGGATAGCGCAACATAGCTTCGGTCGCCAAAATTCCATCTTCGGAGAAGCCTTCTGTCCCTGTGCCGGCAATGGTTGTGATAACGCCATCGGTATCAACTTTACGGATGACTTGGTTGTACACATCTGCGATATAGATATTGCCCGCATCATCTACATGGACATCACGAGGCCCATTGACCGATGCCTCACCCGCATCACCACCGTCACCCTTATACTCTGGTTTGCCATCACCGACCAATGTGTCCAGGATAATCGCTGATGCATCTGGGTTGAATGGGAACATGTCCTCATCATCCAAGAAGAAGTCACCATCGTCATCGTCATCAATCGCATCCGGTGTACCATCATTATCCGTGTCTCTCTCCGCGAGAACATACAGATAAGCGGCCCCAGCATCAGTGCCCTGCTCGTCGTCATGAGTGGCCCCAACTATGGCAATCCTTCCGCTGACGGCGACAGATTGGGCTGAATCCTCACTGGTAGCTGTGTCATTGTCCGTCAACTGGGTTATTTGCGCCCACATCGCTGGATTGCTCAGGCTGCGCTCATAGACATAGGTTGCCCCTGCGCGATCTCTGCTGCCATCAACAAAGACCGATGATCTGACAATCGCAACATCCTCGCTGATGGCGACAGCCTCACCGATATTTTCATCCGTTGGGTCATCGGTTCGTGTCAACGAAGCCAGATGCCCCCACTGATTGTCTCCATCCTGATTGCGGTCAAAAATATAGGCTGCCTCTGGGTCGTGAACATCATTGCCAGCAATCACCAGGTTGCCGCTGATAGCGACAGACCGACCAAATTGAGAATATCTGGTTTCACCCGGACTGGTCCGTTTGACCACTTCTGTCCAAGGGTTTGTGCCCCCGGGTGTGCGCTCAAAAATATAGACGGCATGTCGTCCGCTAAAATCGCCAATGGCCCCAACAGCGACAACTTCACCATTGGTCGCAACAGATGCACCAAACTGATCGCCATTTGTGCCATCGGAAGCCGTGAGCTTTATCACTTCTCCCCACGCATTGGCGCCATCCTGATTGCGTTCAAAGATGTAGGCTGTCCCAAGCTGGCTCATATTCTCATCAGCTATAGCCGCACCGACAATGGCAACATCCCCATGAATCGAAACAGATTTGCCAAACCCCGCATCTGGGTTGGATGCCTCTGAACCTGTACGCTTGGTCACTTTCCCCCAGTTATCTGGGCCATCCTGATTGCGCTCAAAAATATAGGCTGCGCCTGAACGAACACCGTTGTCATCGTTGGCATTTGCACCGACAATGGCAACATCGCCACTGATGGCAACCGATTGACCAAACCGTAAAACGTCGGATTCATCCCCAGCTGTAAGTTTGGTCACCTGTCCCCAGTTGTCGTTGCCGTTGTAATTACGCTCAAAAATATAGGCTGCACCACCGCCATCTGCATCGGGTGCGCCAATAATGGCAAAATCACCGTCGATGGCAGCAGTATAGCCAAATGCGTCACCCTCCGTCCCATCGTCGGCCATCAACTTCTTTAACTCAAGATCCGTTGTTGGATCAGGTGTTGCCTCTTCGCTATCATTACCCGTATCCTCAACATACTCGAAAGCACCGATATCACAGCCATTACCAGTGGGTCGAGTTGTGCCTCTTTGGTCCGAAGTAAAGTCTGTGCCACAACCACTGGCTCCATTGGGAATGGCGTCAATTGCCAAACTGCCTGCACTCAGTGCATGGGTCAATGTTGTACCACCATTGTTACCCAAGTCATCAACGCCAACCTCTGCGTCAGAATCGACACCGACAATGTTGCCGTTTTCTCCATGAATCATGCCACAACTATGCGTTGCATTCATGATAAGATTATTGACAAAAAGCTCTTGCGTATTCTCGTTACTTTGCAGTCGTAAGCAGTCTAACCCACCCTGGTTATTGGCAATGAGGGTGTTGCTCATGACAATCGTAACCTCATCATAGGCGATACCGCTGCCGCCGTTGCCAGCACTATTGTCAACAACCGTTACATGCTCAAGCCGCACATTCCCCGTTGGGGCGTCCACGCCACCACCAATATCATCCGCAGCGTTGCCACTGATTGTGCTGTTGCGGATGGTTGCTATACCGTTGCTTTGATTTCGCACCCCGCCGCCACTCGCTTGTGTTGTGTTGGCTTCAATGAGGCTATTTTCAATGACCAGTGTACCACCACTATTTGTAATACCTGCACCAGAACCTCCCGCTGTGCTATTCTTGACAGTTGCGTTGCGGAGGGTGAGTGTTGCTGTGTTGTAGATACCGCCACCTTGCTCGGTCGCAACACCATTCTGGAGAACGAGGTTTTCGATTGTGACGATTGAATTACCAGTGATAGTCGCAACTTGAAACTGATTTCCAGCATCGACCACCAGCGGGTCATTTGCTGACCCAATAATATGAAGACTAGAGATGATTCGTAATGGACCCTGAGTGAGCATGACCGTAGCATTGGGGCTGGACACCCCGTTGGTTCCCCGTGCCAAGAGAGTGCTGTCGATGGTAATTGTATCAGAATCCGAGGCAGCGTTAGCCTCTTCAATGGCAGCGCGCAGCGTACACGCACCGCTGGCATCAGCACAGATGCCATCACCAGGACTGGCGTCGGATGTATCTTCTGTACTGTTGACCAAGTGGCCGTCAAAGTCTAACGGTGCAAGCAGCGGTGTTGCAACCGTTTCTACCACGCGGATACGATTTGTGTACGAGTTGGAGATGATGACATTGCCATCATAGTCAACCAAGACGCCATAGGGTGTACCAAGTTCTGCGTCTGTTGCTGGACCATCATCACCTGTATGCCCTAGTTCAGTTGTGCCAGCAATCGTTGTGAGAATGCCCGTTACAGCATCAACACGACGAATGCGATTGCTTCCACCATCCGCAATAAAGAGATTGTCGTCACCATCAATCGACAAGCCAACAGGGTTGCTTAGTTCTACCGCTGTGGCTGCCATGTTATCACCCTCGCGTCCTTGTGTGCCAGTACCTGCAAATGTGCTGAGGATGCCTGTTGCAGCATCGACCTTAAGAATTTTGTGAGCACTGGTCTCAGCGATGTACAGGTTGCCAGCACTGTCCATAACCATTCCTCTGGGCGAGGCTAATGTCGATTCTGTTGCAAGAATGCCCTCTGTGCTATTGCCTTCGGCCCCTGACCCCGCAACAGTTGTAATCATCCCTGTAGCGACGTCGATTTGACGAACGCGATCTGTGCCAATCTCAGCCAAATAGACATGACCGTCATGACCCACCAGTACGTCAACAGGTAAAATAATCCGAGCCTCTAGGGCTGAAATATCGTCCTCATCGGATGAACCATTGCCAGCCATGGTTGTGATGATGCCCGTTTCTGCATCCACTCTGCGAATACGATTGTTCTCCGTGTCTGCGATATAGATGTTGCCATCTACATCAACAGCTACACCCTGCGGTTTGTTGAGTTGAGCAGTAGTGGCCTGACCACCATCGCCACCGAACGTACCGTCATCCCCAATACCATCGCCCGCAACGGTTGTGATGATGCCATCGGCGTCTATTCGACGAATACGATTGTGGTTCTCATCGACAATGTAAATATTACTTTCGCTATCAATCGCCATATCTAGCGGACGATGTAGGTGCGCAGTTGCGGCGTCAATGTTGTCACCGTTATACTCGGTTTGATCCGTACCGGCGATTGTTGTGATATCGCCCTCCGCAGCAAAAGCCGCCTCTGTCGTCAATAAGCTTGCCGAAACACTTGCCCCGATTGTCAACAGTGCGATGACGATGGCCAGCCAATGTCTCTGCTGTGCTTGAACAAGATTCTCTTGCATTGTTGTTCCTCCATGAAATAATGTGTGTTTTAATGTTAAGTAATTATGTGAAATTTTTAATAAAACTTTTTTTTTAATGCATTGACGCCTCCTGTAGTTGATAAGGCTGATTTGAGCCTTGCCGTTGGGTTGAGTACGCCCCGTCAGCCCTCAAATCGCCATAGAATGTTTGGATTGTGCAGTGTGTGTTCTCGCTGTAATGGCAATAAAATAGGTTGTCTTCGATTGGTGAGGGTTTCTTTTGAAAACAACATATGCATCTCTGCATATGTGATCTCCCTTTTTAAGAATGAGTATGAATATGGTGGCGATATTCATGCTCGCCCATGGTTAAAACCACAGGGCTAATCAACAACGCCCCCTAAAGATAGCCTGTCACGCTGTTAGCGTGACCTACGAATGCGATCTACGATTTCAATACGCCTATTGAAATGGGTATACCGGTTGTGAATAATGTGATAAGGACAGCAAACCACAGTCCCTTCTGTAATCGAACAAAATTGTCTAGCATGTGTTGTTCCTCCATGAAATCATGCTTCGTTTAACTATGTACAATGTGTGATTACTCGCTAGATATAATTGCTCTACTGCATTGGCATCTCCCTTGTATTGATAGGCTTGACTTTATGCAATGAATTCTCTATGTAATGGCCGTAAAATGATTTCGCTTGGGTTTTGCGATGAAAATGGGCTGGATTTTGAGGGGTGCTGGTTGGGTCGAATGGGTTGAGGGATACCCCAAATTGGGCAGCCAGAGCCACAAAACACGAAGGACATACAGGTCTTTCTCGGGATGTGCAATTATTATCACAAATTCGTGGACAGCTTTGCCAGCATGGCAGCACCACTCAACGAATTATTGCGCAAAGATGTC
>JBCCFC010000887.1:0-5933 GCA_039029935.1 Chloroflexota bacterium | reverse complement strand
GTAGGTCGGTTGGTCAGTATTTGGTGTAGCGGTCACTGATTACTGACTACTGACCTGCCGACCTACCAACCTACCAATACACTGGCACACCAAATGACCTACTTACTAACGAGATTTTTTGTGCTTCTTGGGGTTGGATTGCAAAAAATCTCGTTAGTAAGTAGGTCATTTGGTGTGCCAGTGTATTGGTAGGTTGGTAGGTCGGCAGGTCAGTAGTCAGTAATCAGTGACCGCTACACCAAATACTGACCTACCGACCTACTGACACACCAGCCTACTCCATGACAGTTGAAATATCAACCTTCGGCGTTCTTCGCGGTGTCGAACGTGTTCGTCGTTGGCGCAATGAGCCAGCCTTCTGCGTTAAGTCTTGGAAGAAATCGCTATCCGTAATTTCTTCGACTTGTTGCTTGCGCTTCGTCTCATCAATCACAATCTGCAACTGCTTGACCTGTTGCTTGAGACGTTGCTCACGCGCATAGACCTGCTCGGCCATGCGTTGGAAGACGCGTGTAAGCTGGCCGACTTCATCACGACGCTCACCAATTTCGTTCAAGTTTAGTTCATCAAGTTGCTCACGGTTAAAGCTCTCACCTTCCATCATACTTGCCGCATTGCCCAAGTGCAGGAGCGGGGCTGACAGACGACGGCTCAGAACCAGTGAGAGGAGAATGGCGGCGGCAATGGCAACAATGCCGACGCCAATGCTAATGTTGCGAATCACGTCAATGACGCTATACGCTTCCTGTCGCTCTTGCTCGGCAACCATCACCACCTGTAGCGAGGAAACCCACTGATAGGCGCCAGCGACATCTTCGGCATTAAAGTTGATTGTATCGCTTCTGCGCGCAATCTCTTGACCACGACTATAGAGCGTATCTTCGACACCATCACTACGGACATAGAGCAAATCGGTGTCCGTCACTGTCCGATTTTTGGTGGAGGTCAATAGGCCGCGATTTGAGCTTACCAAATAGGTGACACCCGTATCGCCCAAGCCCGCTGATTTGAGCATGGTCTCACTCAACGTTGCCATACTTGCACGACCTGCGATCACGCCATAGATATCGCCATTGGCATCCTTGAGCGGACGAGTCGAAACAATGGATAGCCGCCCCAGTGATGGCGCATAGAATGGTGTACTCGTAAATGGCTCCGAGCGTCCCCGTTGGAAATAGGGAAGATTGATATGTATTTTACCCTCTTGGACCTCATCAGTTGAGGCAACCACACGGCCTTGTAAGTTTAACAAAAAAATTTCGTCAAACAATTGTGCCTGATTTTGTACCCAAGTCAGATGGTCCGTCAGTAGCCGTTTTGTCTCAGTATCACCGCTTGTTGCATCTAAGTCTTCCTGACTGGTGATTAGTGGTTGCTCTGCACTAGATTGGACCAATATCTGTGCATAACTCGCTATATCTGGCTCTGGCAAGCTACTGGCGAGTGTAGACTGTAAACTATTGAGCCAATTTTCAATGATGGATTTTTTGACCTCTACCACAGACTCAAATTGATCCATCACTTGATTTTTAGAGCTGGTTTGCGCAATCCAAAATGTACCTAGCGCAATGGGTGCGGCGGCAATGAGAACAATCAGCAGGGACGTGATCAAGATTCTCATCTGGATGGAACGATTGGGATGAAATGCCCCCAACAAACGCTCCGAAATCGTATTGCTTGATTGCGGTTTTTCTGACAATTGCTGAGATTGTTCAGAGTTCTTATTCTCCTGTTGCGTCGACTCTGTTTGTGTCATGGTTTAATTGTCCTCGCGCTCCTAATCTTCCTCGCTGTGATCAACATTCTCACGATACCATGCTGCATATTCTGGCAATGTCAGAAGCCCATCCAACGTATATGCGGGGTTATCATGATCATGTTGTTCCCCCACTTCACGTTCCCAACGTTCAGCATTGAGCCAGCCGATTGGCTCCTGCCCCGTGTCTACCAATGGTGTCAGTTTGTGCAAAGCCACTTCATGATATTCTCTTGTCTGTTCAGGGTCCCATGTCTGGAGAATGTCAACGGCTTCCCCTGGATTCTCAATGAAGTATTGCCATCCTCGTATACTGGCACGGGTAAATGCGTTCACGAGTTCTGGGTCTTGCTCAAAAAGCGGTTGATAGCTCACCAGCATACCCGAATAGGACCCAACAACGCCACCAGCATAATCCGCAACGTAAATGACATTTAGGTCATAGCCGTCTAGCTGTGCCGTAACCACTTCTTCACTGGCAAATCCGCTCCACACGTCGACCGTGCCATCATAGAGTACCTCGTTGCTGTTATTCTCCACTTCCACTTCAACGATGGTACTTGGATCGACGCCCGCATTGAGCAAGGTTGCGTGAATACGATTCTGCCAGCCCTTATTCTTGATGGCGACACGGCGTCCAATCATCTCACGCGGGTTCCGAATGTTACTATCCTTGAGCGTCAGCAATACCTGTGGTGCAATCTGGAAAAAGGCAGCAGTGGCAATCGTATCATTCCCGCCCACTTCATTGCCAATGAGGTTGTATTTCTGTGGCATTCCAATGACAGCGAAATCCAATTCCCCCGCTTTCATCATGGCAACTTCCTGAAAATCAACGACAAAGCCACCCTCCTGAAAGATCACCTCAATGCCCTCTTCAGCGTAATAGCCCAACTCATGGGCCATGTAAAATCCACCAAATTGGGGCGAGTGAATCCAGTTCAGTTGCAGTGTCACCTCCGTCAATGGACCTGTCGGCGTTGTTGTGGGTTCAGTTCCACCAGCACATCCTGCGACAAGGGATAAAATTAAACAAAAACAGGAAATAAGATAAATACGATTGATACGCATAGTTGTCCTATTGATATGGCTCTATTTTGTTGTCACCCATCCACTCGATGTATGTCAACAGTAAATCGATTTCTTCATCGGCCAAGATGCCGTCAAACACAGGCATTGCACTGCCCAAACGATAATTTGAGGAGTTTTTGATAAACCCAATCAGCGTTTCGCGATCACGATATTCGGTGACATTTTGGGGAATATTCAACTCTGGTCCGACTTTACCACCCTGCAAATTAAACCCATGACATTTGACACAATGCACCTCAAAAAGGGTGAATCCTTGAAAAATGGGATCGCTCTCATCAATGCCGACAGGATAGAGAAGATCGTACAACTCTGCTAAATTCACCGATGAAATGTGTGCTAGCTGATACGGCCAAGGACGGCTCTTTGAGTCTAACTCGCTCCCATCCGTCGTTGTCCAAACAAGATAGAAGGGGCCGGGAGAAACATCGCGCTGCCCCTGCTTCACCAATTCCCAGCCATCAGCAGTGTCAACGTCATCATAGGCCAACAGTCCCTGCGGCTGTGCGTCTGCCAACTGATTCACATTGAGCCGAACCTGATAACCATCTAATGCCTCAAAAAGGATATAGTCCTCGTCTCCACCCGCGAGGTCCTCTTTCGTCATGCCTGTCAGAGCCAATATATCCGATAGCCAGAAGCCTTCAAAAGTTTTATTCTTTTTATGTGCTGGCGTCTCAACCGTGATGGTTGCAATTTCTAGCTGGGCTTGCAAATTTTCCAGTGTAAATGTCTGTGCGCCATCTGGTGTCATCAATTCGATTGACGTGGATGTCACAGAATCTGCACCATCACTCGTCGCCATCTCTATATCCGCAGTGATGGGCTGGATTGTACAGGCACTCATCAAAAGAACCAGCACAACGCAGCTACAGAATAAGACCATGTGTTTATGTGTGAGTTTCAAAATGGTTTCCTTTGTATACTTCAATCATTGACTATTTATCATGTTATATTCTATTCTCATTCAAGCGTGAAACGAATGTAAAAAGTAATGTCAAACTGGCGATAGGCGGACAGGTTAAGACAAAATTTTAGGATATTTGGTGCTCTAGTGTGCCAATCAGAATGGCGAGAATTTCGTGAACATTCGGAAGTAACGCATAGGCATTCATATCTTTGGTGAGTGTTTGCATTTCTCGATCTAGCACACCAAAACGCCAGACATCACCCAGCGTCACCGCACCATAGATGTGTGTTTGATTTGTGTCGAGATATTTATCTAACGCAATCAATCCAACCGCAAGTTGCGTAAACCCTTTTTCAAGATCGCCCTTCTTTGCTTCAATAATGACGACGTTGTTCTCTAAAGTTAATAAGTAGTCAATCGCCCCGCTTAGATTTTTGCCAGCGTTGATTGGGTATTCAATATTGATTTCGGGATGGACGTAGTTCAGCAATTCGAGTAACAATGGCGCAATGTAGAATTCACGTTTCGCAGCCTCAGATGTCAGCGAAATATAAGGTAGCTTTTGTGTGTATGTCTGACGCAAATTTCCTACACCTGACATTGCCTGAGATGATTTTGGTAATGTCAGTTCTTTAAAATGATACGCATACCCTAACTCTCTCAATATATCGCGGGTTGAATAATTGAGGTCAAAATAGTCAGAGAACGTATATCTCTTGTCTTTTTTTAATATTTTCTCCATAAACCATTAAATTTAGCTACCCTGAAAGTAACACAGGCATCCTGCCTGTCATATGAAACAAAACTATTCGATTATTTTTAGGCTGCGTGTAAAAGAACCGTATTTTGAATCGTCGCAATGGGCTGAACTACCGACAACGAAGGTGTATAAGCAGAAATTGAAAAAACATCCTTCACAGGTGCAGTATGTAGAATATCAAGCACTAGCTGCCTAAGTTTCTTTGATCCCTGTTAATGGAATGCTCCGTAATCCGATTTCTGTTCGTTGCGCCAAAATTGAGTAATTAAAGAGTGATAACCCAACTGCATAACGATTTCTCTTATTAATCCGCAATAAAATATTATCGCTTAACTCGATGCCTGTCGCTTTTTCGCCCGGAAAAAATGATACATAAAGCGTGTCACTTAACTCATCATAATTAAATATTGGTTTGTTCATCACAGTGAGCTAGTCTAGGGCCATGAGTTGTTCCGCAAAATTGCGTAAATCAGCCGAGATAGGATTGTCAGGATAGCGGGCCGCAAAGACGCCTTCACTGGCAAGCACCATCAGTTCATCCGAGTGTGGAATGAGGACACCGACATCAGCATCATAGACCTGCTCGACATTGGCAATCAGGCTGTTAAAGTCAATGCTCTGCGGTACTTTGTTGATTGCCAAGAATAGGTTGGGGACATCCAATTTACGTGCAACCTCAACTGTGACACCCGTTCCTTGGTAGTCTTGATTGTCGGGACGCATAATAATGATGAGTGCGTCAGAGATGGCAATCGACAGCAAGGTTTCTTCATTCAAACCCGGATGCGTATCGACCAACAACACATCCAAATCCAGATGCTCAAGCAAATCTTGGAAGCCATCATTCAACAGCCCAACGTCATAACCCTCACGCAATACACGGGCAATTTCACCTGTTTTGATGCTCGATGGAATCAAAAAAATCTGCCCTTCGATAGGAACACCAACATTGGCGGTGACATCGTAGGCGGCTTGGTAAATTTCACAGTTATTCCACAGATAGTCATTCAGAGAATAACGCATATCATCTTCTTCAAGGCCAAAGAGTACGTGGATACCAGGGGACTGGATATCTGTATCGATGACGCCGACAGAATATCCGGCCTGTGCGATTAGTGTGGCGAGGTTCGCAGTTGTATTGGACTTTCCCGTTCCACCACGGAAAGAGTGAATTGATATAATTTTTTGCTCGGACATATAATGATCTCCCTGACATTAACTTTTTTATCTAATTCTATGCGACTCTATCAATTAAATCAAGAGACAATGTGCAGCAGTCTCTCTGAATTCAGTACAAACGCAAAGTTTTTACAGTAAATTTACATGTTTATTTCTGACACAGCTTGATTGGGTGTGGATACGCAGGTGGATTGACGATAATATTATCACAATATACAAATCATCCATTATGGATGATT
>JBCCFC010000886.1:0-5938 GCA_039029935.1 Chloroflexota bacterium | reverse complement strand
GAGTTGGACGCGCTCTTGCAACAATTTTTGCTTGAGTACAATGACCGCCCCCATCAAGGCCTTCCTACTCCTGGCCTTTCTCCCAATGAGTTTGCTCGACGCCTCTGACCTAAATTGTTCATCCTCTTCCTGACCATTACAACTTTTAAATTTTTTCAGCACTCTCTATACATAAATCACTAATCTCTCATATCCATAACCTGTGCCAGCCCATCAAGCGTTACAATGAGTCGATTCAAGACATCTCGACCAATGATTGCATCCCGATTTCGCTTATCAGCAATCACATTAATGCCTGTAACTTCAATCATACCAATGCGGATACCAACCATATAGAGTTCAACCTCTTCGCTGATGCCATAAATTCCTGTCATTCTTGCTTTCCGCAGCAGACGGCGAGCAGAAATCTGACGGAGATAATTTACGGGGAAAATACTATTATCTGCTCCAGAGTCAATGATAGCAGAAATAGAATCAGTAGATGTATCCGTTTTTAAATTGAATAATTGGACATCGGCAACGGGCATCGCCGGATGCTGAGATAAATCATAATCTCGACTATAAGTGTTGTTCATTGTTTTAGACTCTTATTATAGCGCAATACGTGGTGAGCGAAAGTGGAAAACTTCCTCTACCTCTTCGTTGACAGGTGTAATCATCACAAATTCATCTGGATATTTTTCATCAATACGAAGATAGAGCGCAACTTGGTCATCGTCATAATCGACCAACTCTTCATGATAAATTGCCACATACCGCCCGTTATATCTTTCCAACAAAGAGGAATGAAGACGGCGAAACGCCTGGGCTTCTCGTTCGATGGCTGCATCCTCGTCTGTGCTTTCCATTTCTGTCGGTTGGCTAAGTGAAGGTGTTCTCTGCCATACATCAATAAACTTTTGCCATAAATCCAGATTGAACATAATAGCCGTTTGTTGTCCACGATTATCCGTGACGTACTGCGCAGACTCGATTAACTGTGCAAGTTGCATTTTTACTCCTTTCCCAATTTTAATCGGTAGATTAGATATCGTAATTAACCCTCGTTTGCTTACTACCTATCAAGACAAATAAGCTACCCCTATTCTAACACAAATACACAAAAAGAGCGGACCAACTGATTCAACACCAGCCAGTCCGCTCTTTATTTATTCAGCGAGGGAGAGTACCACCGAATGAATTCGGTGTCTAGCATGGAAAGTACACTGAAGTGTACTGTGCAGTGTCGGAATTAACCTGTTTCAACAGGTTTCCTATACTAGCATGGGATTTGCAATCCTATGCTAGCCTACCGCGTAATCAACGGCAAGAACCAATTACCTCCACTCAACACAGGTTCCTCCGTCACTTCAAGTGCCGTTGGATCGGTTGGGTCTGGGTCCGTTTGGTTTGGTGGGATGGTCGCTTGGATGTCTTGCGCGGTCGCCACCTGATCCATATGGAATGTTCCGGTCGCAACATCCACGCTACGGGCAGCAGCATCTGCATCAATCACGGTCAGGCTATAGCCCCAAACCTCACTCAGGCCAAAACCATCGTCCGGTGCATTGGCTGGCTGGTCAGCGTCACGAGACATGTCGTTGAATGGAATGTTGATATGTCGCCAGCCTGTGGTGTCGTCCACAAACGAGCCAGTGAAGCGTTCGGCAGTGTCCTCCGCTTGGTAGACACGCAGATAGTCGATGTGCATGGTCTGCGGGAAGGTCGTGGTTTCATCTGGAACGCCCGGCCAATTACCACCAACAGCCACGTTGAGGATGATGAAGAATGGATGGTCATAGACCCACTCTGAACCCTCTGGCAGGTCATCCGGTGTAGCCGTGAAGTAGTTCACATCGTCGATAAACCAACGGATGCGCTCTGGCTCCCATTCGATGGCAAAGATGTGGAAGTCATCGGCCACGTTTGCACCATCAGGCAGGTCATAGCCGCCACCGACACCGTTGCCACCAGAGTAGCCCGGACCGTGCAGCGTACCGTGAACCGTATTTGGCTCGCGTCCGATGTTCTCCATGATGTCGATCTCGCCCGAATCCGGCCAAGGTGTCATCGAGATGTTGTTGCCCAGCATCCAGAACGCAGGCCAAATTCCTTGCCCAAATGGTACACGGATGCGTGCTTCAACACGACCATAGGCAACCTCATATTTGTTCATGGTGATCAAGCGCGCCGATGTGTACTCACATGGACCATAGTAACAGTCCATTGGCGTCGCTTCTTGGTCGATCTCTCTGGCTGTGATGACCAAGTTACCTTCGCCATCTGTTGCTGAGTTCTCGGTTGAGTCTGTGTAATATTCAAGTTCTCCATTCCCCCAACCAACCTTGCCATCCGGTGTCATGTCGCCAATCTCATGCGTCCACACTTTTGGATTGGGTGGCGTCCCCGCTGGCGTGTCAAACTCGTCGCTCCAGACCAATGTCCAACCTTCTGGACCAGGGTCTGGCTGACGGTTGTCCTGCACGGTGACTTCTATGGTGTTGCCATTATTCGCACCGTTGAACCAGAAACTGACGGCCTCTTGTGCGCTCCAATCTTGGCTCTGCGCAAAGGTATGACCAAATTCACCAGAACCCGCGTTGAGGTCATAGTCAACGGTCAGGACACCTTCATAGCCACTCTGGTCAGGCAGTGCCATCTCTGAATCTGGCGCAATTTCTGTGATAGAGAGCGTAAGACCATCACCAACTGTGAACAGATATGGATAGGTTTCAAAGTCAGACTGGATACCCACAACTGGCTCGTCGTTGTCCACAATCACAACACGTACACTGTCGCGCCCACCCAACATGGCATCCTCTGGACCCGTCAGGTTGGATAGCTGCACCCAAACCGCCTCTGCGCCTTCATCTTTGACATCCTCCAAGATGGTGACGGTAAAGCTCTGCTCGGTGTCACCCGGCTCAAAGGTGAGTGTACCACTGGTTGGCGTGTAGTCGCGGTCTGTGGTAGCTGTGCGATCTTCGGTCGCATAATCAACCGTGATGGTCTCGTCACGTGGCTCAGTGAGCGAGACGGTGAGCGTGGCTGTACCCGCATCCTCATTGACCTGATAGGTTGGCAGCATGAACTGAACCTCAAAGGGTCGCTCGATGCTGTTGTTGCCATAAATCATCACTTGGTCGATGAAGTGCGTCTGTGGACCATCGCTTGTGGTTGATCCCAACGCCCAGCCGTGAATCTCGGTACGACCAAAACCATCATCCGGTGCGCCATTGCCGATATCCTTGCGGTTAAAGTTACTGAATGGGAACTGGACGTATCGCCAGCCTTCAAAGTCATCGGTCCACTCGACAAACCAGCGTTCAGCATCATCGCTTGTAGAACCTGGGTTGCGATTGTCCAGAATATCCATGAAGAGCAAGCTGCCCGTGTTGCCACCATGAATCCAGAAGCTGATACCTTCGTAGGTACGCCAATCCTGCGTTTCCCATGTATCGAGTTCATCGTTGGCAAAGACATGGGTGAAGCCACCCCACTGTGAAATTTCGCTCTCAAAAGCGAGTACCTGATTGTCGCCGTCGATGCCCGGCAAGGGTGGTGCTGCATCGTCCATACCTGTTGGCATCAAGCTAATGGCGACAGGGCTACCGTCGCTCCATGTGATAAAGCCCACATCCAAGTCATTGGCATCTTTGCCAGAGGCCAACTCTTCTATCTCAAAATCATCAATCAGCATTGTGCGCTGTATCACACCCACATTATCTAGGTAATAGGTCTGTGGGCCACCTGAGTTCAACATGCCAAAGGCCCAGGCGTGGGTGTCAAAGCGAGCAAAGTCATCGCTGGGCGCACCGTTGCCGATTTCCTTGCGGTTAAACGCGCTAAATGGAATCTCGACATAACGCCAACCCGCCACATCATCGCGGAACTCATAGGTCCAGCGTTCGGCGTCGTCTGTGGTTGCACCTGGATTGCGGTTGTCCTGAATGTCGATAAAGAGCAGGTTGCCCGTGTTGTTGCCATGCAGCCAGAAGCTAAAGGCTGCATAGCCGCTCCAATCCTGTGGAATCCATGCGTTGGTTTCTTCGTTGCTAAACGCATGGGAGAAGCCGCCCCAACTGGCGATATCGGCATCGACTCGAACGACCGTGTTGGGACCCTCTGCATCTGCTGCCTGGCCTGGGAATGGTGGAATACCACTATCCTCGGTTGCCTGTGCCTTGCTGATGGCGACAGAGCTACCATCGCTCCATGTGATGAAGCCCACCTGAACACCAGCGGCATCTTCGCCACTTGGCAGCGAACCATCGCCAAACTCACCCTCGAAATCATCAACAATATCGACGTTTAGGGCAAATGGGTTGGGCGCAACGGCGTCGTTGTCCAGAATGGTGATGGTCGCCATTGCCTTGTTGCCCAAAATGGCTGGGTTGGCATCACTCAACGTCAAGGTCAGCGTCTCATGGTCTTCCTCGTCGCCATCATCCATTGTCACGATGGTGATTGTCTGCTCAGTCACACCTGCTTCAAACGTGAGTGTACCGCTCGCCTCAGTGTAATCTTCACCCGCCGTTGCCGTACCGTCCGCCGTCGCATAGTTGACCGTGACGGTTCCTTCTGGCGCAAGATTGAGTTTAACCATCACGCTCAACTCATCGCCCTCTTCGACATCATACTCACGCTCATCCAAAGCTACAGCTAGCTCAACCTCACCAGCACCATAGGTGACAAGATGATCCATTGCCATTGTGCCTGCCCCCGGCATCAACAGGATAGAGTAACCCCAGATAGCACTCAGATTGAGGGGGTCTGTTGGGCTAGGTCCCGGATTAAAGTCGGTGCGTTGCACAAAGCTGCTGAATGGCAGGGTGAATAGCCGCCATTGGTCGCTATTGTCCATAAAGCCAAATTCATAGCGATTAGAATTGGCTGGACCATCGCCATCAGCCTTGAGTTCGATGCGCAAGTTACTGCCCGTGTTGCTGCCCCTGAACCAGAACTGGATACCGTCTTGATCGCTCCAATCCTGTGGTTCAGCAAAATCGTGTGATGTACCAGCATAGCCAGGACCATTGTCCCATCCGCCTTCCGTAGCAACATTATAGTTAACTTCGATGCTACTACCCGTGATTGGCACAGTCGGAACAACCATCGTCGCATCTACAAATTCAATGGTTGTTGCCGAGCCAGTGCCGTCAAAGGCGTCGGAGAATAGGACAAAACCCTCTGGCACACCCTCATTAAAATCGTGAATAACGGTTTCGTTGGTGAGAACCACATGGTCCATTTCCATTGTACCAGTATTGACTGCCAATAGCACCGAGTAGCCCCACATCTCACTCAAATTGAGTGATGCGGCTGGCTCTGGACCTGGGTTAAAGTCGGTGCGTTCCACAAAATCACTAAAATCCATATGAAGCAGACGCCAGCCTTCGGCGTCATCCATAAAGCTATAGACATAGCGATTGGATGCGCCTGGTGCATCGCCTGCGCTCTTGAGTTCAATGCGCTGTTCGCCGCCCGTGTTGCTGCCCTTGATCCACATGCTCAAGCCTGTATAGCTGCTCCAATCCTGCGGTTCGTCAAAGTCCCGTGACACACCCGCATACCCAGGACCACCGCCCCAGCTACCCTCGGAGGCAATGTGGTAGAGCGTCGATGCAACCTTGTTCCCTTCTGGAACAGGCACACTGGGCAACGCTGTTTCGGTTGCCTCCAAGCGTATGGATGTACTGGACCCAGAGCCGTCGAAACTGTCCGCAAAGGCCACAAAGCCCTCTGGAATGCCCTCTTCAAAATCGTCTACCACTGGCAGATGCCCATCCGCCAAGGCAGACTGTACTGTGAATAATAGTGTCATCATCGACAGTGTGACCACGCTGCTCAACAGCACGAACCAGCGTGATCTTTTGATTGTTTTCTGCATAGTCTTCACTTTGTTTGGTTTGAAATAAAAAATTACCCGAACAGATACCGAATTATGGTGAACACTCCT
>JBCCFC010000885.1:0-5942 GCA_039029935.1 Chloroflexota bacterium | reverse complement strand
CTTGTGTAGACTTCTATGGCTACTATGGCAGCGGTTCGGACAAGAACGCCCGCATCGCTGCAGTTGCTGCCTCTGGTACACCTAGCTGGAAGAAATGGTTGCCGTCGATGAACTGAACCCGCCCATTGGCGACGAAGTCTGGCGTGTTTTCGTACTCTTCCGGGTGCTGGCCGGGGTCGTTTTTACCTTGCAAAAACAGCACTGGCATAGTCATCTTTGCGAACAAAAAATTGTGGCGATCCTCAAGCTCTTGCTCCAGGCTGGTGTTGTCAAATTGTCGTGGTGAGGCTTCGGCGATCCCGTTGTACTTAACCTCATGATCCAGCCGAGACAATACTTCCGACGTGATGCCTTCCACACGGTACGCACTGGCCGCGTATGCCAACCGAGGGAAACCTGTCCATTTCATGAGCATTGGAAACCACGATGAGGCGAACAGCTTGTGTGGTGGCTTGGGGTCGCCGTGCGGCTCGTTGGCGGACTGCTGCATTCGGACGTAGCGCAGAACACGCTGCTTCATGCCCTCGACATTCAGGAGATGGTCTGAGATCACCGACCCACGGTCGTGTCCGCCAAGGTTGAAACGCTCAACCTCGATGGTGTCCAGCAGCTTTGCCAGCGATGCCGCGATTGCTGGGTAGCGATAGTCCATGTCCAGCCGCTTGTCGCTTTGACCGTTCCCAAGCGTGTCGACAGCGATGCAGTAGAACTGATCGGACAGGTCTCGCATCTGGTTGTGGAAGGTGTACCAGCTCTCTGGGAAGCCGTGAACAAGGACGAACGGCTCATTATTCGGATCACCAGTGGTCACGAAATGCCAGGTGATCCCGTCTGCTTCTGCATACCAGTGGGTTGCCTCAACATCACCGAGCATCTCGATTTCACCGTGCGCATTCTCTGCACCCAGCGGATACGCAGTTGGATGTGGGTAACGCATGCCCGCAGTGATGGGAACGTTTTCCCGAACACCACCTTCTCGAACATTCGTCAGAGTCAGGTCTTCGCGAGAGAGGTACTCCAGTCTCGGCAGGCTCTGCGGTGAGAGCATTTTAATCAGCTTCAGTATTTCTTTTGGATCATTCATCTTCGTCATCATACCTCCCTAGTAATAACATATCTGGTCATCATATAACCAGTCATCATATATCTATTTTTACGTTAGTAAAATATTTTACTTGCATTAAATTACTTGTGTGTGTATTATGACAGGGGGCGATACGCTCGTCAATTAGCAAGTTCGCCCAGACGTAAGAAATTTAACACAGAGGCAAAAATGACATATAAAAAGGAAGATCGGCGGATTCGACGTACACGCAAGCTCTTGCAGGACGCACTCATACAATTACTGCGGCAAAAGCCATTAGCCAAAATACAGATCAAAGAAATCGTTGACGTCGCAGATGTATCTCGGCCAACCTTTTACCACCATTTTGAAACAAAGGAAGAACTGCTCTTTAGCCATATGGATGACGTGTTTGAAGAAATACGCAGGGCCGTTTTTGTGGATATGGCGGACGGGGATACAGTTGATTTTTTGCAATTGTTGATTACATCGTTTAAGCAATGGCAGTTGCATAGCGAGGCACTTCAGTGGGTTTTACAGGTCGAAAATAAAGACCTTTTGATTGCCGTCTTACACACACATATTGAAACGCTCAGGCATGAGTATGAAAAGGTTGTGCCGTCCGTCACGATTCAACCCCAATTTGGCGCGTACGCGGGGCACTTCATCTCTGGCGGGCTGTACATGCTGCTCAAAAGCTGGATTGACAACGGGTTGCAGGAGTCTGCCGAAACGATGGGGACATTGGCCTATCTGCTCATCTCAAGCGAACTTTTTCAGATGAGATATAGCCACTTGCAAGAAGGGATTGGCGGCGAACAACGGCGGTCGGAATTTGAGAAAGTACGGGCATCGATTTTAGATTTGTCGTGATTTCGTGATATGGATCATCAATCGGGGCATTATCATGCGGGCAACTCCGTTGATTTATGGTATAATTTCATCGAGCGTTGGCATGTAAAAAACTGTTTATCTCAACAGCGTAGAGAGGCATCTATGCAAGATATACACAAGTATTAATATTAGATGTGACACAGCGGCTCAATCGACAATCGATTGAGGGAATACAACAGGCCGTTAATTTTTTAGCGTTTTTCGAGTCAAAATTTACACCTTTTTATCATAAATCCTCTGTAAATTAAGTTTTTTGGTCTTGTCATTCTTGCTTCGTAGGAATCTAGGCTCATGACAGCGATGGATTCCTGCCTTCGCAGGAATGACAAAAACACCGAATTATTTAGCTGACAAGGTAATAAATAGCCGAATGGAGATTTACGTATGTCCAAACTAACTGTTCGCAACGTCTACACGCCGCAGAAGACAAGAGAAGTCACAGACAACTACCGTCGCCTGATGGGGCGCGTTACCTATGGGATCGCTAACAGCGCAGAGAACGCTGCGCAGCTTGACTACTTCTATGAAGAGCAAACGTGGGTGCCGGGTCAAGAAGGGAAACGTGGAATTAATCACACTGTCGAGCGCGATAAAGCAACGGGCAAGGTGAAGGATTATGGCAATTGGGGGGTGACGATTTCGTCAAAGAGTGAATATCTGCTGCGACCCGAGATCAGTATCGCAGGTTTTTACATTCCCCTGCCGATGCGTGTCCCCTACCAGATGTTAAACTTTCCAGAAACGGATACAGGGGAAGGCTTTTGGACGGTTTTTGCCCAGCCGATGGGGAACCCTATCATGTTTTTGTTTGCCTTCACGCCTCACGTCTCGGACGAAGCCTATCAAGCAGAATGCGAACGCTTGCATGAAGAAAATGGCATCGATCTTGCACAACTCCCCTTGTACCGAGTTCAATGGGACCCAGGCTACAAGCTTGGTGATGGTGGGGAAAAGTTGATCAACACGGACGTGATGGCCGATTTAAAGATAAAATAGGTTGTGGTCGCGCTGGTGGGGTAGCCCCTCACCAGTCTTCGTCCAAACGTGCCATCGCATATCACTCGCTTCCCGAGCGGTGGGTTAGCGAGTCGGAAATTCAGTATTTAAAGTTTAAGACAGGTTTGGGCGTTGAGTACACGCTTTAATGCGCCAGCGTCGATTTTTATTTAGTTCATAGACCCTTAGATTGGTCGAATAAATTTCGGGATGACCAATCTAAGGGTCTATGCTTTAACAATTTACCATCAACCAATACAAGGATTCATACCATGCAACCAACATACGAAGTCGAAATGCGGCTCAACGTCAAGACGCCTATGCGTGATGGCATCAACCTATCATCGGACGTCTACCTGCCCAAAGCAGCAGGCCCCTTCCCAACAGTCCTCATTCGTACACCCTATGGCAACAACAGCGAAAACTTAATCCGCCGCGCACGTGCGCTTGCCAACATTGGCTATGCCTGTGTCGTTCAGGACACACGTGGTCGCTGGGATTCAGAGGGAGAATTTCGCCCCTTTTTCAACGAGGCCGACGATGGCCGTGACACGCACGAGTGGATCGGCCAGCAGCCGTGGAGCAACGGCAAAATTGGCACATCAGGCGGTTCCTATCTGGGCATTACACAGTGGTTGAGCGCACCAGATAGCTCGGAGTATCTCACCTGTATGTCACCACGCGTTATCTGCACTGAGTTTTTCACAGGGCTGGCTCCGGGTGGTGCATTCCAACTGGGTGTGATGTTCACATGGGGCATGAGCCAACATGGACGCACAGTTCAGAGCATTGAATTCCACAACTGGACCGAAGAGTTTCACCGCTTACCCATCGCCAAACAGCCTACCTACGCCGGACGCGAGATTGATTTCTGGGCTGATTGGGTAGAGCATCCGACCTATGACGATCTCTGGGCATCGATCAATGTGCAAGAACACTGGGGCGACATTACCGTGCCTGCCTTTAACATGGGCGGCTGGTATGATCTGTGGGCATCCAATACCTTTGAAAACTTTGTAGGAATGCGGGAACATGGCGGCTCCGAGGCAGCGCGGAAGAGCAAACTGATTGTTGGCCCGTGGCCCCATGCACTGAGTGCCTCGACCCGTGTCGGTGAAATTGACTTTGGTGCACAGTCGATGGCTGATTTGGAAACGATGGAGTTGCAGTGGCTTGATTACTGGCTCAAAGGCAAGGACAATGGTGTGCTAGATGAAGCCCCCATCAAGCTCTTTATTATGGGTATCAACCAGTGGCGTGATGAGTATGAATGGCCGTTGGCGCGCACTGACTGGCAGACATGGTATCTGCATAGCGATGGTCACGCCAACACATTGCGTGGTGATGGGACGCTCTCTATGGATGCGCCAAATGAGGAGCCAAGCGACAGCTATGTCTATGATCCACGCTACCCTGTACAGACCAAAGGTGGCAACACCTGCTGTGCGCCCCACGTCGTGCCTTGGGGTCCCTATGACCAACGCTCGGTCGAAATGCGCAGCGATGTCCTCTGCTACACCACACCGCCGCTGACCGAAGACACCGAAGTCACCGGGCCGATCACGCTGATTCTCTATGCCAGCACAGACTGTCCTGATACCGACTGGACCGCCAAGTTGGTTGACGTGTCTCCTTCTGGCTATGCGAAAAACCTATGTGATGGCATCATCCGGGCTCGCTTCCGAGAGAGTTACTCGGACCCAACGCTGCTAGAGCCAAACAAAATCTATGAATATGAAATCCATGTCGGTGTCACGGGTAATGTATTTCGTAAGGGTCACAGCATTCGTCTTGAGGTCTCGTCCTCGAATTTCCCTCGGTTTGCGCGTAATCTGAATACGGGGTATGAGTTTGCTGGGGGGACGGAGATGAGAACGGCGAGTCAGACAATATATCATCGTGCGGAGTATGCATCGCGATTGGTGTTACCTGTAATATCCAATGAGACAAATTGAAAATGGTAAATTCAAAAAATTAAAAATTATAGGAGGTGAAGTATTTAAGTCGCCATCCATCGCCGTGTGAAATAGGGATCCGTGCTATCGTCTGATATAATCGGCCAACGCAAATGTTGAGTGGGTCTATGAAGGGTTGGATAAAACAGGAGAGCGCAACGTCATGACAACCTATAACAACCGTCAAAACTTAGAAATGGGCCATTGGACCGAACTACGCCAAGCCTTTAACCAACTCGTACAACTTGTGTGGGCTGAAAAAGAGCTTAGTGAACAGTTTAAACAGGAGCTATTTACGATGGCGAGCTTTGCCAGTGGTTGCCAACATTGCCAATCGCATGGTGCCTTTCATCTCAATGCAATGGGTGTTGAGACGGAGCGCATCCGCGCCATCTGGGAATATGAAACCTCAGACCTCTTTTCAGACGCAGAGCGGGCGGCACTTGATTTGGTCCGTGCCGCATCCCAATTACCCAATGCATCCACACCAGAGCATTTTGAGAAGTTGCGTCAATATTATTCCGAGACACAAATCATTGAAATCTTGGCCGTGAATAGCGCGGCTGCTTGGCTCAATCGCTGGAACGACACCATCGCAACCGTGACGGATCAAGAGTCAGTCGATTGGGCTACTGAAAATCTATCCGATGTCGGTTGGCATTTGGGTAAGCATACGGGCGAAGAAAGCGAACAACGGAAGGCGCATCCTATCAATATGGGTTGGATTAGACAATAGAGTTGTTGCAAAATAAGGAAAGTTTATGGAACTGAATAGCGATTTTTCAAAACGGGTGTTGCTCCATAGCGACGAGATTAATGGATCCCCTCGCCCATGGCGGGCGTGGATCGGCGGATGCTAGACCGCATCGGTGAAGAAGTGGCTCGTGCAACGACGATTGTACGCTATGCCCCCATCAGCCATTTCTCATCCCACGTGCATACGGGCGGTGAAGAGTTTATTGTCCTCGAAGGGGTGTTTCAGGATGAGCATGGCAATTTCCCTGTGGGGTCCTATGTGCGTAACCCGCCGACCT
>JBCCFC010000884.1:0-5945 GCA_039029935.1 Chloroflexota bacterium | reverse complement strand
TTCTTTTTTTGTCCCCCCCCGTGGGTGGGTCCAAATCCCCCCGGGGGCCAATCTTTTCACAACACGCGCCCCCCCCATTTTATTTTGGACCACTCTAACGCACCGAATACGTATCATTCGCCATGTTGATACTCTTCAACAATGCCCATTTGTGCTATAATAACACGATGAACAGGGCAATATCTGCAACCTGCAACTTGCCACCTGCAACTTGTAACCGGAGAAGGCGATGATTAAATTTCCATATGCGATCAGTGAGTTTTCAGAGATTATCAAAGACGATTATGTCTATATTGACCGAACCCATTGTATTCAGCCTCTAGAAACGTGGGGCAAAAAGCCGCTATTCCTACGTCCACGTCGTTTTGGCAAAAGCTTATGGCTATCACTCCTGATGGACTATTACGATGTCGCCAAGGCGGATGAGTTTGAGCGGCTCTTTGGACATTTAACCATTGGACAGCAGCCAACACCCTTGCATAATCAATATATGGTGATGCGTTGGGATTTCTCTAAGGTTAAATCGCATGGCACGATGACCGAAATTGAAACCGACTTGAATCTGCATGTCAACAACCGCATTGACCGCTTTGTTGCCACCTATGAGTCGTGGCTTACTCGACCCATCCAGATTAACTGGACCCATGCCCTGTCCTCGCTTGAGTCGTTGTTGACATCGGTCAGTTTGGCCGGACATAAGCTCTATCTCTTTATCGACGAGTATGACAACTTTGCCAATGAAGTGATGATGAGTGTGCAGCAGCAAAGAACCAACGGACAGAGTACGACCAAACGGTATGAAACCTTGGTGACAGGTGAGGGCATGTTCAAAACCTTTTTTAAAAATCTCAAAAGTCTGGGGTCAGGGGATGGGCTTGACCGCGTGTTTGCCACTGGTGTATCGCCCATCGTGATGAATGATGTCACCAGCGGGGCCAATGTCTTTGATGACGTCTATTGGTTTGAAGGATTCAATGACCTCTGTGGATTTTGGGAACATGAGGTGTCTGCCATGCTGACGGATACCATTGCTGAGGCAAGACGACTCCAATCTTTATCCGAAGCAGAACGCATCCACAAACATACCGAAGCCTTGGACATGATGCGCACTTATTACGATGGATCATGGTTTACCACAGAAGTTTCGCCGCCTGAAAAAGCCTCCTCAGCGGGGGCAAGGCTCTATAACCCGACGATGGTCTTCTACTTTTTGCGTCACCTACAACGGACAGGCAACTATCCGGAGCAGATGTTAGACCGCAATCTAAAAGCGGATCGAGGTAAACTCAAATATATTGCACAGTATAGCAGTGGTCGCGAGTTGTTGGTTGATGCCTTGAATGGTGAGAATGAGGTCAGTGTTCACGAAATCGGGACGGAGTTTGGTGCGGAGGAATTGTTACAGGACGACATGCGTCAACATCGGTTGGCCTCATTGCTTTGTTATTTAGGGGCGTTGACAATCAATGGTCGAGACGCAGCCGCACAAATTGTGTTGACCATCCCCAACCTAGTCATGCAGAGAACCTATGCCGAACGCATTGTCGCAATGGCCTTCCCCAAGGGGCAAACCCTGAAACAGGCGGAATTGGCGACAGAAAAACTTTTCCATAAAGGCGAAATTGCACCACTCTGTGACTTTATCGAGGCCAATCACATGGCGGTCTATAGCAACCGTGACTATCCAGAGTTTAAGGAATTGACGCTCAAAAGCATCTTTATCGCCATGCTCTACTACCACCCGCTCTATATTCTTCATTCTGAGCCAGAGTTGAATCGACGCTATGGCGACTTGATTCTGCTCCTGCGTCCCAATAGCCGCAAGACCGGGCTTTATAATTTGCTCTTTGAATTTAAACAGTTGTCCTTGAACAAAATTGTGGAAGCATCAGAAGAACCAGAGAACTCAAAAAAAGGCAAGAAGAAGTCAACGCCCTTATCGGGTGCAGATGTCAAGGGCAAAAGTCGTTCTGAACTTTTGGAGATTCCTGCCATACAGACAGAAATTGCCCAAGCCAAAACACAGCTTGCCCATTATCAACGCGTTCTCTATGAAGAACATGGCGCGGATTTGAAGTTGCGGTCATTTGCCGTTGTTGGTGTTGGTGTGGAGCGGGTTGTTTGGGAACCGATGGACTGAGTTCACCTACATCTATTGCAAAGGCTCTGTGCCAAACCTAATTTTAATCTTCATTTAATCTTCGTTAATCTCATTCTTAAGATCGCTCTCCCAAAAAACGCTATCCTATCCAAAGAAACACGACTGATTACGTTTCAAGAAAATCAATCAAGAACAAAACTTTGGAGAAGGATTTTATGTTTAATAACATTGCAAAAAACGACCAGCGACGTTTCGTGAGCACGCTGGCACTGCTCTTAACAGTCACGGTTGCTATATTTGGGTTTGGCACGGCGTCGGCAGCAATCGGTGACATCACCACGATTGCTGGCACAGGGGTCATCGGATATGCGGGCGACAATGGTCCGGCGACCGATGCACAATTCTTTTTGCCATTCGATGTTGAAGTGGATGCCAATGGCAATATTTTTGTTGCAGACTCAATCAATGCGATTATTCGTAAGATTGATGTCAACACAGGCATCATCACAACATTTGCTGGTGTACCCCTGATGGTCTCAACGTTGGGCGATGGGGAACCTGCGACAGTCGCCAATCTCAATACACCCATGTATTTGACGGTTGATGGCAATGGCAATCTCTTGATTAGTGATGCTGGGAACCATCGAATTCGTCGGGTGGATGCCGTGACAGGCATCATTACCACAGTCGCTGGTACTGGCAACAATGGTCATAACGGTGATGGAGGTCTCGCTACTGAGGCGGATTTGTCCGCACCCAGAGGTATCGCTGTGGATAGCCAGGGGAATCTCTTTATTGCTGAATCGGGTGGTCGAATTCGCAAGGTGGATGCGACAACGGGCATTATTACCACAGCCGTCGGTACGGGGGTTGCAGGCTATAGCGGCGATGGCGGTCCTGCCCAGAACGCACAAATTGGTAACATCTTCTTTACATTGACCATCGACAGCAGCGATGCATTGGTCTTTGCGGATGTGGAGAATCGCCGGATTCGCCGCGTGGACCCAACTACGGGGAATATCAATACCATTGCAGGCACAGGTGTTCAGGGCGTTGCGGGAGATGGTGGCTCTGCACTGGATGCACAATTTATGGAACCAAGCAGTGTGGTCTATGATACCCACGGCAACCTCTTGATTGCGGACATGGCAAACTTCCGCATTCGCAAGGTGGATGCCGCCACAGGCATAATCACAACCGTCGCTGGGAATGGTACAAAAGGCTATAGCGGGGATAATGGTCCCGCCCTCAACGCACAAATGGATAAGATAACGGCGTTGACCGTAGACAATCTGGGCAACCTGGTCATCGCAGGGAGTAACAACGGCGTTGTTCGTCAACTTCAATTTGTGGACAAACCACGTCTTGCCATCCCCGACAGCATCATCAATGTCTCTGATGGCTTGACCTTCACGGTTCCCATCAGCCTGGCGACCAACGGCCACAACATGCCATCCACCGGGTTCTCAATTAACTATGACCAATCCTGTCTGGTCTTTAACGAAACAGACACGGATAATGATGGCCTCTTTGACGCTGTGCAGAACACACCCGCAGGCTTCCAGGTCGTGAGCGTACACAATACAGCGGATGTTGATGGTGAATTGGACATCGCCCTCTACTACCCACTCTCGCCCCCTGTTTCGTTAAGCGATGGCATCATCATCAATCTCGAATTCATCGTCGATGATGGTTGTGTCGTGACCGATGGCTCCTTCCTGAATACGGTCATTGACTTCTCAAGCAACCCAGCACCATCGTTCTCGAATGCAAGTGGTCGCGATATTACTGGCACAGCCACGGGCGCAACCATCCCACTCTCCTTTAACCAAGCACCCACAGACATTTTTATTGACGGTAGCTTGAGTGGCACAGCCGTCAACGAAAACGAGCCTGTTGGCACAGTGATTGGTAGCCTCAGTTCGGTTGATGTCAATTCGCAGGATGTGCATACCTATAGCCTGACGGGTGGCGATGTAAGTGCCTTCTCCATCAACGGCACAGCACTGGAAACCGCTGCCCTCTTTGACTACGAAGCCAAGAACAGCTACACCATTAGCATCACCACCGATGATGGTCAT
Organism: Chloroflexota bacterium; assembly: GCA_039029935.1. GTDB lineage: Bacteria > Chloroflexota > Anaerolineae > Caldilineales > Caldilineaceae. The sequence goes on along the minus strand of JBCCFC010000884.1, from coordinate 1,763 downwards.
GGCAAGACCTTTGAGAAAGCCTTCACCATCACCATCAGTGATGTCAACGAAGCACCCACCAACATTGATCTGAGCAACGCAGCTATTGATGAAAATCAACCTGTCGGTACAGCCGTAGGCACGCTGAATACAACAGATGAAGACGTGACGGACCTACACACCTATCGCCTGACAGGTGGCGACGTGAGCGCATTCACCATTGCCGACACCCTGCTGGAAACCGCTGCTATCTTTGACTATGAAGTCAAGAGCAGCTACACCATTAGCATCACCACTGATGATGGACGGGGCAAGACCTTTGAGAAAGCCTTCACCATCACGATTAGCGATGTCAACGAAGCACCCACCAACATTAGCCTGAGCAGTGCTGCTATTGATGAAAATCAACCGGTCGGTACACCCGTAGGCACGTTGACAACAACAGATGAAGACTTGGCTGACTTCCACAACTATACGATTGTGGGTGGCGATGTCAGTGCCTTCACGGTCAACGATGATCTCGTGTCAACCGCCGCCATCTTCAACCATGAAGTCAAGGCCAGCTATGCCATCACAGTACGCTCGACAGACCATGGAGACTCAAGTGTGGACATCGGGTTCACCATTCTCGTCAACGACATCAACGACGCACCTGTTGCTGTCAATGACCCCGCTGACCCCATCAACGCACCCATCATCGCTATCGGCGGGATTGAGAAGTGGATTGTTGTCAACAGCAATGACACCGATGAGGATCAACTTGATTCACTGACAGTCAACTCTGTCACCAATGGCACACATGGCACAACCACGAATCAAGTTGATTACATCGCCTACACATCAACCGACCCTACATTCAATGGTACAGACACCTTCACCTATGAAATCACCGACAACAATACGGCGGGTTCACCCAATGGTGCATTGACTGACACAGCCAGTGTTGAGGTTGCCATCGTTGCCAACAACCCACGTGGTGACTGTAACAGTTCGGGCAACACGGGTATTGCCGATGTGGTTGCCATCGTCCTAGAACTCTTTGATGGGGACAGCGACACCCGCTGGTGGGAAATCTACCAATCTGGTTATGCAGGTTCACCGCTGGGCTGTGACGCCAACGCCACACAAACCGTGAGCTTTGCCGACATCGCCTGTACCGTCCTCGTCTTCTTTGGCGACAACGCATGTACAACGCCTGTTGCACGAGCCGCCAGCGTTGCACCCGCCACCTTGAGTGCTGAGAACGCAGCCATCCAAGGACGCACTGTCACCGTACCAGTTCACCTGACCAGCCGAGGCAGCGACATCGGTGCCATCGGGTTCAGTCTCGACTTTGACAACAGCCAGTTCCGCTTTGACGAGACGGACGCTGATGGCAATGGGTTGCCCGACGCCGTGCGCTTTAATGTGAGCAACCAACTGACGCAGTTTGCACAGTTCAATGCTGACACCAACCAAGTTGACATCGCTGTCTACGGATTGAGTCTGCCACTCAAAGCCATGAGCGATGGAGTGATGGCAACGGTCGAACTGCACCTACTTGACGATGTAGTTGCCAGTAGCGACACACAAATCACACTGGTCAATGGGTCAGCAGGCACGACTGGGGGGCACGACGTGATGGTCGATTTGGTTGGCGGTTTGGTCAACACCAACGGTGTCAGTGGCACAGACCAAGTTAATCGAGTGTTCTTGCCACTGCTACTAAAATAAGAAGATTACTCTGGTGTAGAGATAGGATCGAGACACGGAGAGTGGTCCAATAGAAAAGGGCGGGAACGATT
>JBCCFC010000883.1:0-5949 GCA_039029935.1 Chloroflexota bacterium | reverse complement strand
GGACATCTCTCAATCCATTGAACCAATCTAGGAAACCTCAAACCTTCATTAGCGGAACAACTGCCGCATCTCATCACTGCTAGTCAACAACTCATCCAGCGTTCCTTGATCAGAAATGCGTCCCTCTTCCATCACAATAATATGGTCAGCACGTTGGAGAGCCGCCCGTCTGTGCGAAACCACAAGACAGGTCGGTGTGTGTATAGACGACGCCGACTGTACAAAAAGCCGCTCCCACAGCTGCCGCTCGGTTTCGACATCCAAAGCACTGGAGAGATCATCAAAAACATATAGCTCTGGCGTCCGTGCCAACATACGAGCCGCCGCTGCCCGTTGAATCTGTCCGCCAGATAGCTTGACCCCACGTGGCCCTACGACCGTATCCAGCCCATCTTCCAGATCAAACAAATCTTTCTCCATCACAGCGGTGTGCAACGCAGACTGCACATCATAACCAACACCATTATCCATCCCGCTGACCAAACCAGCTTCAAGCTCCGGCTGTCCCATCAGAATATTATTGCGCAGGGTATCACTAAACAACCTTGGCACTTGCGCGGTGTAGGCAGAACGAGGTGGCACAAAGAAAGTGTCTGGCTCTGTCACCAGTTGACCATTCCACCAGATGTTGCCACTGTCTAGCGGCAGTAGCCCGGTCAACGCCCGCAATAACGTTGTCTTGCCAGAACCAATCCGTCCTGTCACCACCGTAAACGAGCCACGCGGCAGCGTGAGATCAATGTTTTCAATGCCCCGCCCTGTGGTCGGATAACGATAGGCCAACCCTTCTGCCCGTACATCCTCAAGGCGATCTGATGTCCCTTTGACGACAGCTGGAATCGCGGGGAACGTTCCATCCAAGTACACTTTGTCGGGGGCGGTGATGACTTGGCCTGTAGGATCGCCAGTCAACGTGTTGAGACGGTCGAGTGATACATCAGTCTGCTTTTGCTGTGCTAACATGCTGCCCACAAAGGTGATGCCATCGGTGACAGGCATGAGATAGGCCACAAAGAGCGCAAAGTCTCCGACCGTAAACGAGGCAGCACTAATCGCCTGTCCTGCCATAATTAGGATAATACCCATGCTGATCTCAACCGTGCTGTTGAAAAATGTGCCCAACAGCTCACTCATCAACGAATCCATCAATGATGCCTTGCGTCGCTCATCATTTAGCTCTGCTAGATGCTGATTGACGCCTTCAACCGCATTCCCCACTTTCACAGCCTGCACAGCCCCAAACATCTCCCCCATAAAGCCTGTCACGCGACCCGCTGCTTTGCGACTGGCGTCACGATACTGCTGCAGTCGCTTGCGTAAAATATTGACAGCGGTGACAACGATGATCATGGGAATCACGAGGGCGACAGTAATCATGGGATCGATGGTAAAGAGGATGACCAACCCAATGATGGGGTTGAGCGCGAGGCCGGGTAAGTCAATAATCCAGTCGGCGGCATAATCACCAATATGGTCAACATCCCCGCGAAAACGACTAACCGTCTCACCTGCCGAGGCATTGGTGTTTAATGGCATCGCCCCGGGCTTTTGCAAAAGAGAACGCATCAAGTTTTGCCGCAGCGTGCCCAATATGCTGACCCGGAATTTTGCATAGACGATGTTGCCTATGAGTATCACACCAAGCCGCCCCACACCAATGCCAACCAGCAGGGCAACCAACGTCCAGAGGTTCCATGAAGCCAGCATCCCACCACTCGCATCGCCTGTGAGCCTGTTAAAAATTTGATGGACCACCAACCCCGGATAGAGCGGCCCTGTATGAATCAATGTCCACATCACCCAGTTGAGTATCAAACTCATGGGTCTTTGAAAATCAAGTTTTAAACTTGCTTGAATCGTGTTCATATATATCCTTTTGTAAGAGTTGAAGGGTTGAAGGGTTGAAGATACTATCATCTCTTCAATCCATTCTCGTCGCCTCGTCACCCGTCACTCTCCGTCACTCCGTCACCTTGTCTCCCCCTCACCCACTCACGCACTCACGCACTCGCCCACCCCCGCTCGCATCAACGCTGCAAACCACGAGTCAGAGTCGGCCAGCAAGGCCACGCGCTCACCGTGTTCGACGATTTCGCCATCTTGCAGAACCATGATTTCGTCGGCACGTTGCACGGTTGCTAGGCGGTGTGCAACGATGATGGCGGTGCGGCCTTCGAGCAAGCGGTCGATGGCCTGCTCGATGAGTTGCTCGGTTACGGGGTCGAGCCGTGAGGATGCCTCGTCCAGAATCACCAAGCCTGGGTCCTTGAGAAAGACACGGGCAAAGGCCAACAACTGTGCCTCACCAGCAGAGAGGCTGCGTCCGCCGGAGGCCAAGCGTGTATCCAGACCATCATCGAGTCCGGCAATCCATGCACCCAACCCTAGCATGTCCAGCGTATCCAGTATCTTTTCGTCGTCAATCGAATCATCAAAAAAGGTCAGATTATCGCGTACCGATGCCTGAAAAAGCTGGACTTCCTGTGTCACCATGCCGATATGACTGCGTAGGTCTGACAGCGATAGGGTGCGGATATCACGATCATTGATCCAGATTGTCCCTGCGGTCGGATCATAGAGTCGAAAGAGCAGCCGGGTGATGGTGGTCTTGCCACTGCCTGTGCGCCCCAATAGCCCCAGCACTTTGCCTGCCCCGAGATGAAAGTTGAGATTATTCAAGATGGGTGCAACGATTTCATGCTCTGCATCCTGCGCTGTGTCCGGATCTGCCTGTTGCTCATGCGCCACGTAGCTAAAGGTCACATCTTCAAAGTCAATGCTCAGACCGCCAGGATGTGTAGACATAGTATGCGCAAACACAGGCAGCGTATCAGGAATTGTGGATTCCTTGACAATTGGCTGTGTCTCAAACAACTCAACAATGCGTGTAATACTCGCCGTTGAATTTTGTAAATCTTGCAACTCACGCGCCAACTGTTGTAGCGGTTGTTGCAGCGAGGTGCTATAGTGCAGCGCAAGATAGACTGTGCCGATGGTGATAGCATCCAGTTGCAATAGATAGGCTCCGACACCCAGAGCAAGTGCCATGCTGATCGCACCAAAGAGGGTGTTCATGCCCCATGTCAAGCTGCCCAGCACAAAGGCGCTGCGCGAGGCCAGATAGATTTTGTAGATGGTGCGACTGAGCCGCTCCATCACATAGCCTGTGCCACCATTGGCGCGCAAATCCTCCATGCCACCCAGCCACTCCTCGATACGGCCAAACATCTCTGATGCCGATTCTCGCAGTTGTTTCCAGTAGCCCACGCTAAAGTTGACACTACGCAGGAGGCTGACAAACATGACCACCGCAAAGAGGGTGAAGGCGACGCCAAAGCGCCAATCTTCGCGATAGAGCAGCACAATCACACTGATAAGCAGGACACTATTACCCAGTAGACGTAACACAAACTGTGACAAAAAGTTGGATAGCTGGGTGACATCGCCATCAATGCGCTCGATCATTTTGCCGGGGGTATTGTCATTGTGAAAGCCCATGTCAAGCTGCAAACAGTGCGCCGAGAGATCATTGCGCAGCCAATTGGTGGCCCGCCACTTGACATCCTCGGTGACATAGGCCGTTGCCGTGCGCACCACCTGGGCAAAGAGCGTCACAGCCAAATATAAAATGCCCATCTGTAGCAATCCTGCGCCAACCGCATCAGCCCCAACCATACCAGAACCTACGTCTGGATTCCCGCCATTGAGTGCAGCGGCTTCATTAATCGACATGGCCGCATCAATAAACCGACGGATGATCTGTGGTGTCCACAGTTGGAGCGCAATGCCGCCAAACAGTAGCACTGTTAATAGGAGTACTCGGTTACGCTGTGGGCGTAAATAACGTGATAAAAGGTCTAAATATTGTTGAATAGGTAGTTGCATTCTTGATTCCTAACTTGATACCGTATGAGGTCTATCCCTCATGTCACTCTGGGAAACGCATAGACGCCAACGCACACGGCAGGTCCTCGTATGCGAATAATTGAATTGCATGTTCTGTCTATCTATGCTCGATGCACTAGCCGCATTTGGGTTGCTTCGGTGTGTCGGAATCTAGCATACTGACGCCAGCAAGCTGATTGTCTGCACGCTAAATTCTGACACACCGATCAGCGTGTCGAACACGGAATTAGATCATACTCTTAACATACAATAAACTCCTGTTATTCTTTTAAAGCGTTTTTGAAGATAAGAATGGACCGTTTATACAAATGTCTACGTAGATTGTTGTATAAACTAATGACCAAAAACTTAGGAATCGTGACTCTTGATTTTAGAAGTTTCGCCTATAGCGATGACCTACGAAAAACTCCAATAAAAAAGCCACGAGGATTTCCCCGTGACCGTTATCAGTACGCAGACTACTTAACCACACCAATATTGAATGGTGGTTACGCATCTATGGACATATCCCATGCAGATAACACAGAATATCGTGCGTGTCCAATATAAAAAAACGGTCACAGGTGAGGCGTACACCGATGACCGTTTGAACTCTGTTATGCAACCCAGCACAGCAACTGTGCGTAGAGTTTTGCTAGAGATAGTTGGATGAGTGACTCATCCTTGGTATGGTATACACCTCTATATAGGTTTCCCTATCGCTTTATGAAGTTTTAATTTAAACATGTATACCTCCTAGCTTTGTACAAAAAATAGTAATGGGGATGATTGTTTTGATGCAATGTGTGAAGCTACTTTGTGAATTCGCTTCCAAACCACAAGCGACATAAGCTTACCGCATAAGTAAGGGTTTGTCAACCCCCAATTTTAAATTTTTTGAAAATTGCTTTTGTTTGGTAAAGGCTGCTTGGGTGGTCATTACGCATAGCCGACTTCCAGGAAGGGGTATCACATATGCTGGCATGGCTCATATCGATCACCCCTTCCTGAGAGTGTTTTAGAAGTGGATTACGCCACCAACGTCCCCTTCGTACTAGGAACTCCTTGCCGCCGTTCATCCATCTGCGTGGCTGCATCCAATGCACGCGCCAGAGCCTTAAAGAGTGCCTCAACCTTGTGATGGTCGTTACGGCCATACAGCACATTTGCATGTAGATTCATGCGCGCGTGAATGGCAATGGACTCAAAGAGATGGTAGATGAGGTCTGTCCCTAGTTGACCGACTTTGGGGGTGACAAACTCAGCGTCGAACACACAGTAGGCGCGACCACTGAGGTCCACCGCTACCAATGCCAACGCCTCGTCCATGGGTACATAGCTGTGAGCGGTCCGCACAATGCCCCGTCGGTCGCCTAACGCCTCGTCCAGTGCCTTGCCCAGACAGATGTACACGTCCTCGGCGGTGTGATGTTCGTCAATGTGTAGATCACCCTTGGCCTGTACGGTGAGGTCAAATAGGCCGTGTCCTGCCAACGCGGTCAGCATGTGATCGAGAAAACCGATACCCGTGTTGATATCAGCTTTGCCTGTACCGTCGATGATAAGTGTGAGTTGAATATCGGTTTCTTTTGTAGTTCGTTGAATGGATGCTTGACGCATGATAGATAACTCCTGACTGTTCTCGGTCCATTGTCATACGGAAAATGAATGCGCTGTGAATGCTTGCGTTCTATTCATTCAAAGACAATGAACTTGTTTCGTAAGAAAATTGTTTGTTTAAACAGCTACATAACGCCCGTTATAAGACGTGTGTACAAAAAGAGATCGAGGATCGCTTAGGCACTCTATACAACTTTTGTCGTAAAACTTCTATGGTAATTGTCTATACAGAACCTCAAATCATCTATGATATAGTAATAGCCACCAGTATGAGTCCATAAAAATAAGAGTAACTCTTGATAAAATACATAAAAAGATGGTTATTCCTTTATCAAAGATGATTTGAGGTTCTGTATAGACAATTACCATAGAAGTTTTACGACAAAAGTTGTATAGAGTGCCTAAGCGATCCTCGATCTCTTTTTGTACACACGTCTTATAACG
>JBCCFC010000882.1:0-5951 GCA_039029935.1 Chloroflexota bacterium | reverse complement strand
CGCTATCAACCAATGCCAAACGTGCCTTAATCTCTTCTTCAATATCATCGGTCAATAGAGTAGTTTTTACCCTATATTGATTGTTGACCAACTTCATTATAGTTCCACGATGTCTTTCTAATATAGGCCGTCTTACTCGACGTTCTACGCCTAACCTGATACCCTGCTTAATGGCTGCTTCCATTTGATACAACCGAATACGTTCTTCATTATTTAGCGTATATTTATGCAACTCTTGCTCCGTTTACTTTTCAATGATTTAATTTAATTTTTCTTCAAGGAGATTTATTTTAATCCTCATAAAGCAAACAACGAACTGCACGTCCATCCGGTAAATCCAACAGTATTGGATGTTTGACATCGCACTTACCCGGTATCATCTGGCTACAACGTGGATGGAATGGACATCCTTCCGGTCGGTTGTAGGGATCAGGTACAGAGCCTTCGATTGGACTTAACCGCCCCTGTTTACTCTGGCCGAGACGTGGAATTGAACTGAGCAATGCCTGGGTGTAGGGATGCTTTGGATCATGGAAAATTGAGTCTACATCGGCGCGCTCAACGACCTCACCCAGATACATCACAACGACATCATCGCAGATCTCGGCGACGACGCCCAAGTCATGCGTGATGATCATGACAGCCATGCCAAATTCGCGTTGCAGTTCTTGTATCAACTCAAGAATTTGGGCCTGCGTGGTTACATCGAGTGCCGTCGTTGGTTCATCAGCAATCAGCAGGCTGGGGTTACAGGACAACGCCATTGCGATCATCACACGTTGGCGCATACCACCGCTTAGTTGGAAGGGGTAATCATCCACGCGTTGTTCTGGTTTGGGGATGCCGACACGTCGCAGCATCTCAATGGCGCGCTCTCGTGCTTCCTCGGCCGTAATATCAAAGTGGAGTTGAATCGCTTCCATGATTTGAAAGCCAACACGGTGCATCATACTCAAAGAGGTCATCGGCTCTTGGAAGATCATGGCGATCTCTTTACCACGCACCGCGCGCAGGTCGTCGCCATAGGGATCCATTGCAGCCACATCGATCTCACCCATTGGGTTGTCGCCATCTTTGAGGTGGACAAGGATTTCGCCCTCAACGATTTCTCCGGGGGGTGAGACGAGTTGCAAAATCGAGAAGGCGGTGACGCTTTTGCCACAGCCGCTCTCACCGACAATGCCGAGTGTCTGTCCTCGTTTGACAGAGAAGTCAACGCCGTCAACCGCACGTACCGTGCCTTCGTCTAGGAAAAAATGGGTCTTCAGTCCCTTTACTTCAAGTAATGTTTCAGTTTGTTGTGTCATGAATAAAAAAGCTTTCAGCGAATCAGCCGTCAGCTATCAGCCAGAATCTGACTGTGTCTCGTGGCTGATTTTATACTTTCCTCTTCTATAAATAAGTTTATCGTGAATAGGGGTCAGCCGCATCGCGCAGACCATCGCCTAAGAAGTTGAGTACAAGAACAGAGATGATGACGGGCATCGCTGCCAACAGTAGCCAAGGGGCGGTGGCAACGGCACGAACATTTTGCGCATCAAAGAGCAGTACGCCCCAACTGACCACTGGTCGCCGTAATCCCAAGCCAAGGAAACTGAGCGATGTTTCGGAGAGGATCATGCCCGGAATCGACAGCGTGACACTGGCGATGATGTGACTGAGGAACGATGGCAGCATGTATCGTGTGATAATGCGCATCTGTTTGGCACCGTCGAGCTTGGCGGCCATGACAAAATCTTCTTCACGCATTGATAGGAAGCGACCACGAACGACGCGTGCTAGACCTGTCCAGCCAATGATTGACAGAATCACGGTGATGGCAAAGTAGCGATAGGTGGGCGGCCAGTCTGGTGGCAATGCTGCGGCCAGGCCAAGCCAGAGTGGAATGCTGGGAATGGAGCGCAGGAATTCGATGATACGCTGGATTAAGTTGTCAATGGCTCCGCCGTAAAATCCTGATAGACCACCAAGAATGATACCCAGAACCAAGCTCATGCCGACACCCAACAGCCCAATTGACATGGAAATCCGGGTGCCGTAGATAATGCCGCTATATAGATCGCGTCCCAATTTGTCCGCACCAAGCAGATACATTGGCCGCGTTTTGTCCACTGGACCAACCAGTCTTATATCGGTCTCAATTAACCCAAAGAGCAGTTTATATGGTTCGCCCTCAACAAAGAAGCTAATGGGAATTTTGTTCTCTTCATCAATCACAAAGGTACGACGCAAAGCCACTGGGTCGATTTCAACTTTATAATCATTGACATATGGGCTAAATGTGGTGCTTCCGTCCTCGGCTGTGTCAAATAGATGGACTCGTTGTGGCGGTGCATAGGTGTAGTTGGTAGCGGTCTGCCCTGCGGGGAAGGGAGCGAAAAAGTCTGGAACAACCGCGATAATGTAGATGAAAATGGTGATGATGGCTGAGACCATCGCTACCTTGTGTTTGCGGAATCGCCACCACATCAGTTGCCATTGTGAGGCGACAAAGACTTGCGACTCTTTTTCTTGTTTTCTCGATTTTTGTGCGTTTGTTTGTGCCATATTTTCTAAAAATAATTGGATTGGCGTTTTGTTCGTATTCGTCAAAACATGGGCGACCGCAAGGGTACGCCCCTACAGTATTTATGTATTATTGATATCGGATACGTGGGTCAAGCCACGCCAACAAAATGTCTGAAATTAATGTGCCAACAACGGTCAGGCTGCTGATGATCAATATAAAACTGCCCGCCAGATACATGTCCTGTTGTTGGAGTGCTTGTAGCAACAGCGGGCCTGTTGTCGGCAGGTTCAGAACAACAGAGACGATAATCGAACCAGAGACAAGCTGTGGCAGTGTCCAGCCGATGGTGCTGACAAATGGGTTCATGGCAACACGTACTGGATAGCGCATGATCAGCGTTCGCTCTGGGACACCTTTGGCGCGTGCGGTGACCACGTATGGTTTGTGTAATTCATCGAGTAAGTTGGCACGCATGATGCGGATTAGCCCTGCTGTGCCCGCTGTACCCAAGATGATGACGGGAATCCACAGATGTGATAGAAAGTCTAAGAATTTACCAAAGCTCCAAGGCATTCCCTGATATTCGGGTGAAAATAGACCGCCAACGCTCTGTCCAAAATAGCGTATCGACAGGAACATAAGGACCAATGCCAGCAGAAAGTTGGGCGTGGCTAACCCTAGAAAGCCAAAGAAGGTGGCGAGGTAGTCTCCCCATGAGTATTGGCGTACAGCAGAATAAATGCCAATCGGTAAAGAGACGATCCACACAAAGACCACTGTGACCAATGTCACCAACATGGTAAAGCCGAGTCTGTCCCAGATCAGATCATTGACAGGTCGCCCCCAGCCAAATGACTGTCCTAGATCGCCATCAACAATCATATTACGCATCCAGCGCAGATATTGCTGGTGGAAAGGCAACCCCAGTCCATAACGTTCTTTCAGTTGTGCGAGCAGTGCATCGTCAACCGTCTCGCCCTGTTCCTGCATCTCCGCAACCATTGTCGTTAAAAAGTCACCCGGTGGCAACTGGATAATTGCAAATGAAATCAATGAAATGACAATCAAGGTTGGGATCATGAGGAGAATACGACGAATCATGTATTGTAGCATATGTTGTGTCTCGTGTGTAGGGATGTGATAGTGTGATAGTGTGATGATGTAACGGTGTAGGGAACATCCCATCCCCTTACACCATCACACTATCACACTATCACACTATCACACCATCTGTCAGACTCTAGCGATCAAAGAACCATTGCTCAGGATCAGCCGGACCTGGTGTTGGATACTGCCAAGCACCTGGCATACCGTCCATGATGTTACGCAAATCTTTGTTGGCAACAGCATAGCTTGGTGATGGCTTAGATATACCGATCATGTAGAATTGGTCGGCAGCAATTTCCATGATTTGTTGCATGAGTTCAGTCTGCGTGGCTGGATCAGCCGTTGCCAATACCGTGCGGTAGAGGTCAAACTGTTCCATGACTGCTGCTGGTGGTTCCTCGGCAGCTTCATTCTCTGGATTCTGCCAGTAGTAATACCACAGGATACCATAGCGTGAGTGACCATGCATGGGCAGGAAGTTACGTGGATCGAGCAGTGTACCAAAGCCGATACCACCTGGTGCGCCCCAAACATTGGCGTCGTGTTCATTGGCTTCCAGACGTTGCTGACCGAGTGAGCGGTCTACAACGTTTGGTGTCATGTCGATACCAACTTCGGCCCAGTAGCCTTTGATCAACTCAAGCATGTCGATGTGCTCAGTTGAAACCGTTGGGACATCAATCAAGAAGGTCAAGCGTTCGCCATTGTACATGCGGAAGCCGTCACCATCTGTCTCGGTCAAGCCAGCCGCATCCAACAACTCGTTGGCTGTGTCTGTGCTATAGTCCAAGTACTGTGTACCCAAGCGTTCGTTGTAGTATGGTGAAGATGGCAGTGGTGCTGCTTGCCAAGGTTCGCCCTGACCAACGTAGACCAAGTCAATGATCTCTTGGCGGTTGATGGCGTGTGACAAACCAGCGCGGAAGTCCAGATTGTTGAAGAGTTCGCGCATGGCTTCGTCTGGATGGGTCAAGTTCAATGAAATTTCCATCACATTGTTGTTGGCCGAGACACGGTCTGTGAGTCGGTAGCCACCTGCTTCCATGCCATCAAAGAAGACGGCCTTGTTGTTGAATGTGGCAATGTGGCGATCTTGATAGTCAATTTCACCATTGAGTGCTTTCAGGACCAATGTTTCAACATCGTTACCAACGTCGTAGACAACTTCGTCGATGTATGGCAGTTGGTTGCCATCAGTGTCAACCTTCCAGTAGTATGGATTGCGAACCGCACGAATAGTTGTGGTCGTTTCGCCATAAGCAGTGTCAAGTTTCCAACCCCAAAGGACTGGCAAACCAGCGTCTGAGAAGTAACCACAACAGCCACCGCCGTTGATAGCCTGGAAGTAAGCGACCCAATCTTCATAACCTTCTGCCTCGGCTGTGGCCGCAGCGTCTTCGTTATATTTGATGTGGAACTGTTCCATGTAGTGACGTGGATAGCTGGTTGGTGGTGGTCCCGAAGCAGAAGCCAACTGCATCAGCAGTGTACCGTTTGGTGCAGCAAAGCTGAACTTGACTGTGTAGTCGTCAACGGCTTCAACAGCTACAGGCTCGTCGCCAGCCATCAGCCAGTTTGGTACGGATGGTGTGAGCTCTTCATTCATGAGTACATCTTCATACCAGAATACGACGTCATCAGACGTGAATGGTTCGCCATCTGACCATCTCATGCCTTCACGCAGATAGAATGTGTATTCAGTAGAGTCTTCGCTCACATCCCAACCCTGAGCAACGTTGGGGCGAACACCGCTCCAATCACGTTCCCAGCGTGTCATTTGCTCATAGCCAATGGTACGATAGATCCACGCACGGTCGCTACCGCCACGCAAGCCAGCACGCCATGTGCCACCATATGTACCGATGCTTTCTTCTGGTTCAACGACCATTGGTTCCAGTGGCAGACGTTCTTCCAGTGGTGGCAACGTGCCTGCTGCGACCATCTCGGCCAATGCAGGTGCTTCTTTGCTATCGCTCATGGCAGCATCGCCACCATCGCTACCAGCATCGGTTGCGGCATCACTGCTCTCGGCGGCATCTGGTGCAGGTGCGTCCGCAGGTGCGCCACAAGCGGCCAATACACTGGCAACCATGATGATTGCCAACAAAGTCGAAACCACGCGAAACAGCGAGGTTGGCTTTGCTTCTGTATTTACACGTTTCATACAGTTCCCCTTTTGGTTAGTATTGTAACTAGTCTCTAGAAATATAGCGTTCCATAGTTTTATATGGAAGCGAATTCCGCATAAGATTGGTGACAGACACCCCTTTCGGGGTGTCTGTGCTAACACAATCGTCTTTACGACCTCCTGTTAGCTGGAGTGAGTTGCTCCTCG
>JBCCFC010000881.1:0-5953 GCA_039029935.1 Chloroflexota bacterium | reverse complement strand
TAGTGTTTTTTTAGATTTCGTATAATTACAGCCCTAGTAGCAATACATCTAAGTATGCTATAGTGCAGAATTTAACTATAATATAGTGGATACATGCTAGTAAGGTTTTACTTACATAATATGCGAAATTTTAAAAATATTACAAAAAATTGGAATTCAAGGAGATTTTTACAATGAGTAAAGTTATTGATATTTTGATTGTTGTTGACGCAGAAACAATTATCAAGGATTATGGTAGAAATAATGAACCTGCTGAGGCAGCACAAATCAATTCAGATCATGTTTTTATGACTGTAAAAGAGGATCAAGCACTCAGTGGTCAGGGTGGCGGAGACTTAGAGATTAAAGCTAATGTCGGAGATATCCTACGCTGGCGACAAACGACCATATCTCTTGGTTCAGGATACAGTGCAATGCTCTGTGAATTTAAGCAGACAGCAGGTAAGGATTTGATTATAAACGATGGCCCCAGAACAAATAAGGTCATAGTTCCTTTGCCAAATCCTAATGATGTATACCATCCAAACACTCAGGTAATCACAGATTATCACTGGAATGGGGAAGTCAACGACTATGGTAGTGAATATTATGCCTTCCTCTTTCTGATTACGGATCGCCACGGTAAGACTCAGGGATTTTACAGTTGGGACCCAAAGGTTCAGGTAAATGAAGAATAATCCTCATTCCTGAAAGACGTCTTTGTCATTGCTCTGCCGACGGCGACCATGATATTTTTTGTACTGCCTAGATGATTAAAAATCATCTAGGCAGTACAAAAAAAGACCGATGTTTGCAGTGCTGGTGAGGATATGGTATCCACGACGCTATTGAGTGAGGTGTCCACGACGCTATTGATTTTGCCGCGTAATCTCCAAACTCTCAATAAATCAAACTATAGCATTCTTCATAATAACTAAACGAAAAAGGCTAGTGGGTTACTTCCGCTGGCCTTTTTTGTATGTTTGGCAGCGCGGCATTTTGTGATAGAGACGAGTGATTGAGTTGGCTGGCTCTTTTGTTTGGACTTGTGTTGTATTGGTTGATGACGTGTGGGGGGTGGGTTTGGTTATGGGTTGTGGATAATTGGTGGGAATTGGGTTGTAATGACCGTGAAGCGTGTTGGATGATGGGTGTGTAGAACAGAAAACGACAAGAGAATCGTTGTTTGTTCTACAGGAATGTGGCACTTTGTTTCGACAGACAGGGGTGGGTGGGCGGGGATATAATGAGGTTATCACTCAATGAGGGTGGTAGGCAAATAATTTTTTAAAGATGCTAAATATAAAAAGCGTCAAATCATTTTGTAAGTTTGTTACATTATCAATCAAACAAATTACATTAAGGAGTGAAAATAATGGCAGATAAATTAAATTCGGGTGAACCAGTAGGTAAACTAACCCAGGGACAATGGGATGCATTTGTATCAGCAGCGGCGCAAGCAACTACAGCAGATACCTCAGCTAAACGAAGAACTCAATTCCAAAGTCAGCTCGAGAGCAGATTGTTGGGAGCCGTCAACTATACGATGCTAATGACTATTGTAATTTGGAAACTTGATGGTGGTGGAGCTGGCTTTTCCAATAGTTCAAAAAATAGTTCTTGTGTTATGTCAAGTGTAGTGGCATATGAAAATTATTCGTTTGTTGCATGGATTGTTGGTCCAGAGTAAATCCATGATTGAGCATAATAAAATCAAGATATAATTGGATTGGAGCTTTGGGACATATTTAGGCACTAAATATGTCCCAAAGCTCCAATCTTGTTATGTGCCGTACCTATGTTGGCCGTACTCGATGTGCTGAATGATATTTATAGTGTTGGTGCCACCTAAAGCCTAGAGACGCTGGTCAACACAGAGACGGCGACAGAGTAGCGGTTCCATAATGACGCCGTTGTCATCGGTGGCAGTGATACGCAGACGATTCCAGCCGAACAGAGATTGGCGGTGACGGTGATGACCGATGCTGGCCGTGCTGGTGAGGCGATGGTGTCCACAATGCTGCTGAATGAAGCGAATCAGGTTTTCTTGCGCTTGATTGCGCAGTAGAGGTGAGC
Source organism: Chloroflexota bacterium (assembly GCA_039029935.1). Classification (GTDB taxonomy): domain Bacteria; phylum Chloroflexota; class Anaerolineae; order Caldilineales; family Caldilineaceae. Next base: position 3,898 of record JBCCFC010000881.1, on the reverse strand, counting down.
ATTGCAGGACCGACGGCCTAGAAATGCTGGTCAAGACGGAGACGGCGACAGAGCAGCAGCTCCACAATGACGCCGTTGTCATCGGTGACGGTGATACGCAGACGATTGCGATTCCATCCGAACAGAGCTTGGCGGTTACAGTGATGACCGATGTTGGCAGTGCTGGTGAGGCGATGGTGTCCACGACGCTGTTGATTGAAGCGAATTAGGTCTACTAGCCGTTGATTGCACGGTAGGGTTGAGCGTTGCGGGACCGACGGCCTAGAGATACTGGTCAACCCAGAGACAGCGACAGGGCAGCGGTTCCGCAATGACGCCGTTGTCATCGGTGGCGGTGATACACAGACGATTGCGATTCCATCCGAACAGGGCTTGGCGGTGACGGTGGTGACCGATGCTGGCAGTACTGGTGAGGCGATGGTGTCCACGACGCTGCTGAATGAAGCGAATCAGGTCTTCTTGCCGTTGAATAGATTGAATTCACACTTTGATTCTCAACCATTATTTGCTACAATCCAATCCATCGTCAGTTATCTTCAATTACTGTAAGCTATACTGGTAATGAAATATCAAAAGCAACTGTTAGGATTAGGAAGCCATGCCAGCAAAAGATAAAATTCATGATAATGTTCGGAATGCCCTCAAAAATGATGGTTGGCAGGTCATCAAAGAGCAAATGAGGGTTCAATTTGAAGATGCCTACATTTATGTTGACTTAGCTGCCGAGGATCGACTTGTTGTGGCAGAACGTGCTGGTGAGAGAGTTGCGATTGAGGTCAAAAGTTTTCTCAGCCCGTCAGCCATGCAAGACATTGAAGATGCTCTTGGCCAGTTTGTCGTCTACCGCATTTTCCTCAAGCGGATTGAGCCTGATCGCCACTTGTTTTTGGGTATCAGCCATCTAACATATAACACTGTTTTTCAGAGTAGAGCGATTCAGACATTGATTGATGAGTTGGCTGTTTCATTACTAATTGTCAATATTGAGACAGAGGAGGTTCTAGATTGGATACGAAAATAGAACGCTATCGACAAGAATTGATTAAAATCATGAATAGTTACGCAAACACACCATCATTAAATCCGTTGCCAGATGACGAAACAGTCTTTGTATGTGATGAGAGAAATGACCACTATATTCTTCATCGGATTGGCTGGCAAGAAACAAAACGAATATGGAATACACCTCTCTATGTTCGTATTCGCAATGGTAAATTCTATGTTGAAATTGATTGGACAGAGGATGGCATAGCGAATGAGTTGGTTAGCGCAGGTTTGCCTAAAGATGATATTGTCCTTGCCTTCCAACACCCTAGCATACGCCCCATGACAGACTTTGCTGTTGCTTAAGTTCCACTTGCATAACCTGTTTCGCAAATGCCGTTGTCATCGGTGGCGGTGATACGCAGACGATTGCGATTCCATCCGAACAGAGCTTTGCGGTGACGGTGATGACCAACGTTGGCAGTCTTGGTGAGGCAATGGTGTCCGCGACGCTGCTGAATGAAGCGAATCAGGTCTACTTGCCCTTGATTGCGCGATAGAGGGAGGTTAAGCAGTCTTGGGATGCAGTTGCTTATGTGGCTATGGCAGCGAGAGTACGGTAGCTAACGCCTCACCAATTTCATTCATAGAATCGGAATCAAGTGTGCCAAGTTTGGTGATGAATCGCTTTTGTGATACTGAGCGGACTTGAAATGCATCTGCGGCGGAGATTTTCGATAGCCCATTGGTTGATATCGGGTCCAAACGAACAATCCACGAAGCGACATCATAACGATCTTTCCAGTCGGTGATGGGCACAATGACACGAAGCGGCAGTATACCCACTTTATCATCATTGACAATAACCGCTGGACGCGTTTTGCGAATTTCAGCACCGATGGATGGGTCCAAGTTGATGCGCCAGATTTCACCACGTTTCATGAATGTCGTCTCCATCAAGCGCAGTAAATGCAGTTAATTCTTCATCGTTTTCATAATCATCAAGAAGCAATTTTGCAGCCTCGTCTAAAGGCAACTTCGGTGTCATCATTGTTGATTCTAGCTCTGTTTTGAGCTCATCCCACTGCCGCCAGTCAGCTTTCTCGCGGTCGCCATTAGCCGCATCTAGCTCCTGATAGGCTTGTTTGACAATGCGAGAGTCTTCTAGTGATTCCAGCCAAGAGAGTAGCTTTTCCCACGATTCTGCCTCGAGAATGGCAAAGCGTTTTTGTTTGACCGTCATGTATTGAACGGTTTGTATGGCTTCTAATGCTGTCATACGCATGTCTCCTGTGCAATTGCTATGCCTGTTACAAACAGGTGTTCATTGGTTTGATTATATCAAAGGTGGAAAGTAGGGACAAAGTTGATGCTGTGTTATGTTATGCTATATGACGCATGTCATAGAGAGATTTAACTCACGAAGTCGTACCAGCGGAGAATCACATGAACAAAACAGACAATCCTCGGAAGTGATTCCATCTGAACAGAGCTTGGTGGTGACGGTGATGATTGATGTTGGCAGTGCTGGTGAGGCGATGGTGTCCATGACGCTGCTGAATGAAGCGAATCAAGTCTTCTTGCCGTTGATTGCGCGGTAGGGGAGCGTTGCGGGGCCTACGGCCTAGAGATGCTGGTCAACACAGAGACGGCGACAGAGCAGCGGTTCCGCAATGACGCCGTAATGACGCCGTTGTCATCGGTGGCGGTGATACGCAGAAGACTGCGATTCCATCCGAACAGAGTTTGGCTGTGACGGTGATGACCGATGTTGACAGTGCTGGTGAGGCGATGGTGTCCACGACGCTGCTGAATGAAGCGAATCAGGTCTTCTTGCCCTTGATTGCGCTGTAGAGCCAACTGTTAATCAGGGAGCAACGTCTCTGCTGCCAGCCGATAGAGTTCAATCCGTCGTTGGGAATGACAAAGCGGTTGCCCGCATGTTCGTGCTGACGGATAAAGGTGTAGCTCTGCTGTGCAATCTCAGCGCGCTGACCCGGCTCAATGATCTCATCCTGCCCATTGAGCAGCATCAAACAGTTCCCCCGCGTTCATTTTTTGCTCCCCCAACTTTGCCAACACACCATTGCTAACACACCATTGCCATTGCACTCCTCATCCAAATGCAGCTATGCGAGCAAGAGCGTAATGTACAAAAAAATAAATGTCGGCAGACCGTTCCTACAGCCGGATACCAATTGTGTTTGGGGCAAGGGGTCTCTGAGGTTGAGATGCAGTTGGGCGATTGTATCATCCATTGAGGTTTGAATCAGGCGAGGATGGGGTTGACCTATCAAACCCCTGTAGTGGCCTCAGAATACTGCAACTAAATGTTGCACTCCACGTAATGTTCATCAGGATGCTGAACAGCATCATTTCAATTTATGCTTGTCAGCTTGTCAGCTTGTCAGCTTGTCAGGTGGTCAGCTTGTCAGGTGGTCAGCTTGTCAGGTGGTCAGCTATCGGGCTGAAGTGCTGAAATGCTGAGTTGCTGACAAGCTTTTTTATAGAATAGGAAAGTGTAAAATCAGCTTGTCAGGTGATCAGCTTGTCAGGTGGTCAGCTATCGGGCTGAAGTGCTGAAATGCTGAGTTGCTGACAAGCTTTTTTATCAACATAAAATTCTTTAACCAAAAAAACAAAATAGGAGTTTATCAGTCTCTATGTCAACAATGAAAAAACTACTTGCCGCCATTGGCATCGGTGCCGCCAAAGTCGAAACCGAACTAGACCGCAGCCACTATACCCCGGGTGATACCATTCACGCTACCGTGACCGTTACAGGCGGACAAGTTCCGCAGACGCTGGATAATATCTATCTGCATGTTATCGGTCGGTGTCGATATGTTGATGATGGCAAGATTAAATATGCGACTGTCAACTTTGGCAAGAACTTGCTCGTTGGTAAGTCAAC
>JBCCFC010000880.1:0-5973 GCA_039029935.1 Chloroflexota bacterium | reverse complement strand
TCATCTGTTATATGGATAACATACATCTTTTGACTGTTGCCAGTGAGTAGGGCTTCCTATACGTTATCTTGACGAGAAATTATTCCGTACTCACTTTTTAGTCATCTTTCTTATCTTCTACAAAACTCTATCATGGCTACCTGAGATAAGAGTTCAATACTGCATAAAAGCAATATACCCTTTACAGCACAGGCATTTTGGGTAGGCTTTGGCTGTAAAGCGTATTTTCGCGGGTTAAAATCGAGGTGAAGAGGTATAAAATGGTCGGCATAGAATCAATACAGGTCCCGGACCAAAATCCAAAGCAAAACACCAATCCTGAACCACCGCGCTGTTTGACATTTCTCTGGCATAAACTTCTGCAAAAGACGCCAGGAAACAGTCTGGCAATTCGTTATCTATCCATCGCCACAATCTTTTTAGTTGTGATCGAACTGCTTTTTGGTGCGTTTCAGGTTTATACAAACTATCAACAAAATTTAGCACATTTAGAAAACAAGATCGCCACACACACCAGCTTTTTGGCATCGGTCAGCACGGAGAACATCTTAAGCAATAATTTTTTATTGCTGGAAGAGTTGATGGCGCAGACAAATAAGGACCTAGATGTTGTGTATGCCGTCGTGGTTCATGCAGATGGTCACACGTTAACACGGTTTATTGATCATGCAAACCCATTGATTGCAGCGACACAGGTACGGTTTCCCGAAGCCTCCACCACATTGCTTGATCTCATTCATCAGGTGCGTGAAGATTCGGTAGTCTATGAACAGCGTGTCCCCATCATGCTCAATGGCAATCCCAAACCGCTGGGTGAGGTTTGGCTGGGATATTCAACAGTTGGGTTGCGTGGACAACTTCGTGCATCATTTTTAAACACCCTGTTGGCAACACTTGTGATTAATGTTATTTTGATTGGCCTAACGATTCTGCTATTTAACACAATGATCCATACGCCTCTTTTACGACTAGGCGAGTTTGCAGAGAATATGGCAGGGGGCGACCTTCCAGAGCGTATTCCGGTAGCCCGGTTGGATGAGATTGGACGATTACAGAATGCATTCAATCATATGGCCGATAAATTAGCCAACACCATGCATGGGTTGCAGGAGGCCAAGGCAGAGGTTGAACGCGCCAATCAGGCATTGCGCATAAGTGAGGCCGAGGCACGCAAACTCTCCTATGTTGCCAGCCTGACCAATAATGCCGTCATGATTACGGACGCCAATGCCAAGATTGAATGGGTCAATCAAGGGTTTATCGACATGAATGGCTACACCCTTGAGGAGGCAATTGGCAAAAGACCTGGAGAACTGTTGCATGGTCCTGATACAGACCCGGACACCATCAGGTCGATTTATCAACATATTGATCAGGCCAAAGCGTATAAAACCGATATTTTGAGCTATACTAAAAGTGGACGTGCATATTGGGCCAAAACAGATTTCCAACCTGTGCGTGATGAGCATGGGGTTGTTACACATTTTATTGTTTTACGGATTGATATTACAGCACGTAAAGAGTATGAACAACAATTACAACGTGCCAAAGAGGCTGCCGAGGCGGCTGACCAGACAAAATCCACTTTTCTTACCAATATGAGCCATGAAATCCGTACCCCGCTCAACGGCATTATCGGTGTCAGCGATATGATGCTTGACTTGAACTTGCCAACAGACCAGCTGGATTATGTCAGTCTGATTCACCAAAGTGGCAACTCTCTGTTAGCCACCATTAACGATATTCTGGATTTCTCAACCTTGGATGCCGACACCTTGGCATTGACCCATGCCCCCTTTGCCATACAACAATGTATTGACGAAACGTTGGACTTCTATCGTGATGATATCAAACTCAAATCGCTTCACCTAGAGGTTGATATCGCCGACACGATTCCCGCCAAGCTGGTTGGTGATGCCATGCGTATTCAGCAGGTCTTGAACAAACTGCTGGGCAATGCCCTGAAATTTACCGAGAAAGGATCGATCTCGATTTCAGTCCAAGGACAATATCTGCCGCCACCGCCCCCTTACTGCCCCGCACAATACAGTGGCGCCCAGAACAGTTCTACACACCATCCAGCCAAGCCTCGCTATCGTTTGGATATCGCTGTCAAAGATACAGGCATTGGTATCAAGCCCGATGATTTGGAACGCATCTTTGTCCCCTTTACGCAGGCAGATGGGTCGCACACACGCAAACGCGGTGGTACGGGGCTAGGGTTAACCATTAGCCAGCGAATTACGCGGTTGATGGGTGGTGATTTGACCGTGCAAAGCAAATGGAAACAGGGTTCGATCTTTTCTTTTTATGTCATTCTTGAAGGGCAACAACCTACGCCAGAGGAATCCAAACCGCGACGGCGTCTTAAACAGATACGCCATCGCTATGATCCCCAGATGGCAGAGCGGATGCCACTCACAATTCTGATTGCCGAGGACAACCGCGTCAACCAAATGGTCCTCACAAAAATGTTGCGCAAAATGGGTTATCAGGCCGACCTTGCCAATGATGGTGTCCAGGCGGTACAGGCATTTCAACAGAAAGCCGAAGCGGGGACACCGTATGATGTTATTTTAATGGATATCCAGATGCCCAATATGGATGGTGTCGCCGCTACACAAAAAATCCGAGACTATAATGATGGCATTAAACATGATGGCATTAAACATAATGTCATTAAACATAATGTCATCAAACATAATGTCATCAAATATGATGATATGAAGCAGCCCTATATTGTAGCGGTGACTGCCCATGCGATGGAAGGCGACCGTGAACGCTATCTAGCCGCAGGCATGGATAACTATGTCAGCAAACCTGTGTTGGGACCGCGCTTGATTAGTGCGCTCAAAGAGGCGGCACAGGCAATCCACCCACAGCATGAGGTGCAGAGTGAAGGGCAGATGGTTGACCCTGAACTGACTGTGTAATGGTCGTCCCAATGGCACTTGTGTCCGCCGTGTGAGTATGCTATCATATGCATAGTTAATCCAACTTTTGACCTACAAACCAAACCCTAGTTCAGCCCGCATGGGACGTGCGAACTGAACTAGGGCTTGGTTTACTTATTACACAGCAAAAAGGAAACAATACATGCCATTCATACCAAGAGCAGAGGCCCTTTCTCGTCTCAACAATAATTTTGCAGCGGGTAAACCGATCATCGGTGCAGGTGCGGGAACGGGTATCTCAGCCAAATTTGCCGAGCGTGGTGGCGTTGATCTCATCATCATCTACAACTCTGGACGTTACCGTATGGCCGGACGCGGCAGTTTGGCGGGCGTGATGCCCTATGGTGATGCCAATGCCATTGTCGTGGAGATGGCAAGCGAGGTGTTACCCGTTGTCCAAGATACAATGGTGCTGGCAGGCGTCTGTGGTACAGACCCCTTCCGGCTGATGCCAGTGTTTTTACGTCAGCTAAAGGCGATGGGCTTTGACGGGGTACAGAATTTTCCCACAGTAGGGTTGATTGATGGCGTCTTTCGGCAGAATCTGGAAGAGACCAACATGGGCTATGACCACGAAGTCGAGATGATTCGCCAAGCGCACGAACTGGACATGCTCACCTGCCCCTATGTATTTAACCCCGACGAAGCCAAAGCGATGGCGGAAGCTGGGGCAGATGTACTGGTTCCTCACATGGGGCTGACTACCAAAGGAGCAATTGGTGCCTCGACTGCCCTGACCATCGAAGAGTCAGCCAAGCGTGTCCAAGCCATGCGTGATGCGGCCGTATCGGTCAACCCCGATATTCTGGTTCTCTGTCATGGCGGTCCCATCGCCGAGCCAGCCGATGCACAGTACATCTTTGAAAACACCGAAGGCGTTGCCGGGTTCTTTGGCGCGTCCAGCATTGAGCGACTCGCTACCGAACCTGCCATTGAGAACCAAGCGCGAGCGTTTAAAGAATTGCATCTCGCGCACGAGGGGTAACGGGGGGAAAAGAAGGTTTGGCACGTTACGATTTTGAACTCATCGGTGATATGTATGATATTGAAACCATTGCCAAAGGGAAAGGTGTTCGCCAACGCGCATTTCTCAACCGACAATTTGGTCGTGGTCGCTGGCGCAAGATGAAAGGAAAGGCGGTTATCCAATATCACAACGGAAAAATTACAGAAGCAGAAATACACTGGTTTGAGGCAAATGGAATAGGGCGCAAATTGCCGAAAGCGATCCGGGATATAGAATCATGAATAAATATGCTAAATGTATAGAGAATCGTGTCTACTTTAAAGGAGATTGGGGGGAAAATTATCACCCTGACTTGGTTATTGGCAAAGTGTATCGAGTCGCTCCGCCACTGCCCCAAGATGCCCCTTTCCTGATTCGTATCTATGATGGGAGTTATGGGGAGGCTGGTAGTGAGAGCGGCTACCTCTATCCTCGTGACTATTTTGAGCCAGTAGAGCTACATACAAGCAATGTTCATGAACGAGCGAGAAAAGCCGTAGCAGTTCATCTACCAGAGTCCATCGCTGGCGTACTTCATGCCGAAGCAATTATGGCAGAAAAATCGGTTTCTGCCTTGCTCCGTGAGTGGGTGGAAGAGCGGCTTGACTTGCCTGAGATTGATATGAGTTCTATAAATCATTAGCACCATGTGCTTATGGAACAATGGGTATATCTTTGGAATATAATAGAACATAGACAGTCAGTGTAGATATTGCAGATTTGCAACGTGCAACCTTGCAACTTTTTCAAAAGGAGTAACACCATGCATCTATCAATGCACAACTGGATGAGAGCGGAGCCACTTGAGATTACCATGCGTCGTCTTGCCAAATATGGTTACAAGAGCATCGAAATTAGTGGTGAACCAGAGATCTTTGATGTCAAAGACGTGCGTCAATTGCTCAAGGACAATGGCTTGACCTGCTGGGGATCGGTGTCCTTGATGTTTGAAGGGCGCGATTTGATTCATGCAGACGAGGCGATACGTGCGTCATCTGTCCAGTACATCAAAGATTGCATCACAATGGTCAAAGAACTGGATGGGCATGAGATGACAATTGTGCCATCACAGGTAGGCAAGGTGAGTGCAATGGACACACCAGAGCAGGAATGGGCATGGGCAGTTGAAGGCTTGAAGGAAGTCTACACACATTCAGAGAAAGAGGGTGTGGTGATGGCGTTGGAGCCCCTCAATCGTTTTGAGACCAATTTCCTCAACCGCGCTGACCAAGCGATGATGCTTGCCGAGGCGGTTGGTCCCAACTGTGGTGTGTGTATTGACACCTTCCATCTCAATATTGAAGAAGCCGACATGTACGCTGCCATTCGCAACACCAAAGAGCGCTTGGTGGATTTCCATGTGGCCGACAACAACCGCATGGCCTGTGGCATGGGTGCGCTCGATTGGCCTAAAATCATCGGTACACTCAAGGACATTGGCTACGATGGTGCGATTACAGTGGAGTTTGTCGCTCCATTGGATCGTACACCCGCCAACCCGTATAAAAATGCGATGGCCGATGCTGAGGCGGAGTTGACACCAGAACAACTCAAGTTTATCGAAGACCACGGCAGCGGTGTCCTTTCGGAAGAGTTCTATAGTTGGCTTGTTGAGGAGACGGCAAAGACGCTGTTGCCATTGCTGTAGTTGGTGTGCCGGTGGTCGGTATTCGGTAGGTTGGTATTCGGTAAGTCGGTATTCGGTAGGTTGGTATTCGGTAGGTTGGTATTCGGTAAGTCTGTATTCAGTAATTGACGAGTCAGTATCTAACCGACCTACTGACCTACTGACCTACTGACCTACCGACCTACTGACCTACTGACCTAACGACCTACCGGCCTACCATCTCTCCGGATACCGATCTACAGGCCAATTGTCTTATAAGCAAACTGACCTGAGTTATTTAATTTCCTCTGTAGGCCATAATGTTTGATAAACCTATGGTTTGATCCAAAGAACTAACTGTGTTGCATCTCTCCTGCTGATTTGGGCATCATAGTACATCATTTGAC
>JBCCFC010000879.1:0-5979 GCA_039029935.1 Chloroflexota bacterium | reverse complement strand
TTTTTATTTCGTTTGTTAAATTTAGTATATCATAGCTTGATGTGAAAAAAGTCCGGTGTTTTTTGATTTTTGTCTGGTCTTTTGATTTAGAGTCTTTCGTGACAAAAGTCATAGAAGTAATTTTTAAATGATAGATTTCCGTAAACTGCTAAATTGAAGATAAATGTTTATTGGGGCTTAGGGCACTGATGATTTTGACTTGTGTGTCATCGCCGTGAGCATGACATACTCGTTTCAGATTTATCGGTAGAGGATGTTGGAGCAGTTGGTGGGTTGGGGACATCAGTAGCTGTTTTCTATTATAAATAGATTCACATCAAAATGGTCTGGAATTGGTCGAGTTTTGTCTGCTTTTTTTGGTGGAATACGTATCGAGATCACCAGATTGGTCCAATCTCGCAGGCCACAAATTAAAAAGAGGTGATGGTTTAGGCCATCACCTCTTTTTAACTATTTATTCTATGATTCGTCTATCATTGACGCTTTACCATTGACTATTGCCCGACTGTCTGGCTAATCAGCGGAATGTAGATGTCTACCTCTGCCTCATTATCCAGTTCATCTTCCAGCATGTCGGCTTTGTTCAGTTCGTCACCCTCTGTGCCGTTGATGATGACACCGTTGGCAGAACGTGCGGCTGGTGCAAGGATGGCTGGTCCGATAGCGATGGCGTCCATCTTTTCGTTACCAATGCCTGCGGCCAAACCGTCCCAGAAGAGAGAGAAGTTACAGGCTGTGTCTGTACCAAATGACCCTGGCGCACAGGCGATGATATCTGTCTTCACACCTGCGAATGTGCCATTGTCGCCCTCTGCCTCAAATTCCTTGTTGGTCGTGAGAATGAGGTCGCTACTCAGTCCTGCGGTTGAGATGCCCCAGACATCCTCGCCGCCATTGTTGTTCAGTGCGACATCAGAACCATCAAAGTGCATTGACCATGTACCGGCAGTGGTGTCACCCAAGCTTGTTGCCGTGAATAACATGACATCTTCATCACGTGCCCTGTTTGCACCTGTCAAACCAGTAACCCGTGCAGCACCGCTTGTGCTGATGAGCAGGTCGCCATTGGCTAGGACCGAAATCGCATCCACATCTTCGCTATTGGCATCCAGTTCAACATCCGAGCCATCAAAGTGTAGACTCCATGTGCCCGATGTATCTGCACCCAAGCTGCCTGTGAAGGCGAGAATGTCTGAATCATCGACCAAGCCCAAACCAAAGGCTGACATATCAAGTTCGTTCTGCAAACTGAGCAGGATGGTGCTTTCATCCACAATGGCAAAGGCATCAACATCTGCCGCTTTTGGTAAACCTACATCCGAACCGTCAAAGACCAATGACCATGTGTCTGTTGTTGGGTCATACGCAATCACATCCTCATCCTTAAACTTCATGCCATTGAAGTTACCACCACTGGTTGAACTCACGTAGATGACATCCGTTGATGGTTCAGGTGTTTCAGTTGGCGTTGGTGTTGGCTCAGGTGTCTCGGTTGGCGTTGGCTCAGGTGTTTCGGTTGGTGTTGGTGTTGGCTCAGGTGTCTCGGTTGGCGTTGGCTCAGGTGTTTCAGTTGGCGTCGCTGTAGGCGTCGCTGTCGGTGTAGGCGTTGGTACTGTAATGCTACAGCTAAGCGCATTGTTGACATTCAATCGACCACCGCTGATTGTCGTGCTGCTCATGCTGGCAACAGGGTCAACTGAGTCGATGATACATTGTTTAATCTCGGCCATTGTTGCGCCAGCGAAATGTTCCCAAATCAGGGCAACTGCGCCTGCAACATGGGGTGAGGCCATAGATGTACCGTTGAATGATGCATAACGATTGCCTGGAATCGTACTCAGAATATTGACACCAGGTGCGCCCAGATGGACATTGGTTTGACCATAGCTAGAGAAAGAGGCTCGGTTATCGTTGTCGTCTGTGGCCGCAACTGCAATCACATTTGGTACATTGTAGCTGGCAGGGTAGGCAGGCGTGTTGCTGTTATTGTTGTTGCTGTTGCCTGCTGATGTTACAAAAAGAACGCTTGCGTCGTTGGCTCGTTCAATAGACGCTTCCATCGCCGAGCTAAAGCAGAACCCTGGTGAACAACCCCAGCTATTGTTGGTGAGGTCTGCACCCATCATCGTGGCATAATCAATGGCTTCGATTGCATTTGACAATGAACCAGAACCGCTTGCACTGAGGAACTTGAGTGCCATAATTTTTGCGCCCCAGTTCACACCCACGATACCAACACCATTATTGCCTGTCGCTGCGATTGTGCCTGCAACGTGTGTCCCATGATTGTTATCATCCATTGGGTCGCCATCATTGTTAGCAAAGTCATAGCCATAGACATCGTCGATATACCCATTGCCATCATCATCAATACCATTTCCTGGGATCTCGCCCGGGTTGGTCCACATGTTATCAATCAAATCTGGGTGTGTATAGTCCACGCCAGAGTCAATCACACCAACAATCATCGTTGAATCGGTCAGTGTATCCCACGCTTCCTGTGCATCAATATCGGCATCGGCTGTACCACCAGTCTGTCCTGTATTGTGCAATCCCCATAAACTAGCGAAGCTTGGGTCATTGGATGTTGCCAGCGCACCAATCAGTGCATCCACTGTCACCACGCCATTGGGCGTCATCTCTTCGGGTGGAATCTGAACCGTGTAGTCCAACCCAAGATAGTCGATACGGTCATCGCTTCTGGCACTGCGAGCGGTTAGAGAGCGTGCTGCGCCGCTTTCGACACGCCAGACTTGAAACCCTGTAGGCGAAACATAGTCAACAGTGGCATTCATCTCGGCCAACAGTGCATCTAACTCCGCCTGTGTTGTATTTTCATTGACTTTAATAATAATCGTATCCTGAGAGTATGCTTCAATTTGCGCATTGGCATCGGTATAGAAAGCAAAGAGGAAAGCAACAGCCATACATACGGCTGTCAAGAGCATCGTAAATTTTGCAGGCTGTTGATAATTTTGCACAGTCCGTGTTTGCAAATTTCGTTCTTCACGTTGTGAATTTTTCAAGTAAGTCATCATTGTCTCCTGAACTGTTAAGTCTGATTGTGTTAGTGTATACGGCTTCTCAAGTATTGAGACCAAATTCTTTCAGAAGTGTTGAGCATCCTAAAAATCCTTCTGAAAGATGATTTGACCATAATTTTTTGAGAAGATTGATGTTTGTCTTGGTTAAGCTAATGCATCTAACGATACAAATTAGCGAGATTTATTAAAAATTCGTAAAAATTGTAATAAATCCGTAAACTATGTCTCACGAACAAGAGTATAACCAATGATTGGAATAACTCCAAATCTGACATTGCTTTGTTAGCTATTAGTAAGTTTTTTGTTTGCGTTCACTGATTTAATTATAGCGGCATCGGCTTAGAAAAAAGTCCGGTGTTTAATGGATTTTGTCTGGAACTTTAGTAAGATTTTTGTAATGAAGAGCTGGCAACCGTCATTTGTTGTGTAATAGGACAATTGTTGAAGTACGAACAACATTATCACCATAATCACTCTTCGGGTAATACGATTCAACTCTATAAAATCTGAACGATGCTATTTGCAACAAGACCATCTGTTCATTTATAATACAAAAATGGTTCTACTTTTTTTCTATCCAAATAGCAGGGACAAGGCCAATAATGGATACAATTGAACAACTTCAATCTATTGATTGGAATTTCCCTCATTCAAACCGTGCAAGCAGCATTCATTCAATTCATCCGTATCCAGCAAAATTTATTCCTGAAATTCCACGCAATCTCATTGAGATACTTGGCCTTCCTCATCATACATGTGTGTTTGACCCATTTTGTGGGAGTGGTGTCACATTAGTGGAGGCACAAAAACAAGGCTATACCAGTATTGGTGTCGATATCAACCCCATTGCCTGTTTGATTAGTCGGGTAAAGACAACACCGCTTACAGATGATATACGAGTGTTGGCAGAGACGATTGTTTCTAATGCAAAAAATCATTGTGATATTGCGTCAATTCCTGCAATCCCCAATCTTGACCACTGGTTTCAAAAAGATATTCAATATGCGATTGCAAGCCTATTGGCACAAATAGCGATGATTCGTGATAGTCAAGCACAGGATGCAGTACGACTGGCACTCTCTAGCATTCTGGTCAAAGTATCGAATCAAGAAAGCGATACACGCTACGCGGCCATTCACAAACCCTATCAAGCAGACGATGTCTATATCTTTTTTCAGCAAGCTGTCTTAAAAATTTGGCAGGCATTGGGTTCTCCAGTCAAAACTTACCCCAAGGCGACAATTATAGAAAAAAATATATTGGACGTTTCTAGTCAGGATGTGCCACACCCTGTCGGACTTGTGATCACATCCCCACCATACCCAAACGCCTATGAGTATTGGTTATATCATAAATATCGAATGTTTTGGCTAGGGCATGATCCACAACCCGTTAAGGCGCAAGAAATTGGTGCAAGGGCACACTATTTCAAAAAAAATGCACCCACTGTAGATGATTTTAAGAAGCAGATTGAATCGATTTTTCAGCTTTTACATCATATTGTGGTTTCAGGTGGCTACATTTGTTTTGTCATTGGCCGTTCAAAAATTCATGGTCAAATTATTGATAATGCTGCGCTAATTCAAGAAGTTGGCAGGCAGTTAGGATTTGACGAGATTACAACCTTGGAACGTGTTTTGTCCAAATCACGAAAGTCATTTAACCTTTCACACGCAAATATAAAGAAGGAACATATTCTAATTTTTCGACGCCCATAGAAACAACCCATACACTCATTAGAAAGGATTCATCAATAGAAAATAATGTCTCATATCAATCTATATTGGCATAACTATAAATATTTCCCCTATGAAAAAGAAATGGCGTTGCGAGAGATACGTAGTTTGCTCAAACCTGAGTTGCTGGTTGCGACAGAGAATGAGTTACTGATTGAAGGTACACAATTTAATGAAGATAGTCTTCAGAAGCTAGTCTATTTTCAAGGCTATTCGACCAATGGTTTTATTACGCCTACCCGTCAGCATCAGCTTGAGCGCACTTGTGCCAAAACTGGAAAACAGAAAAAACAGTCAACACGCTATTCAGTACATGGATTGCATGAATATAAAGGAAAGTTTAATCCACAAATTGTGCGTGGTATTTTGAATGTTTTAGATGTTCCTGATGATGCAACTGTACTGGACCCATTCTGTGGCAGTGGTACAACCTTGGTGGAGTGTGCCCATGCGAATATGAATGCATTTGGGTTTGATGTGAATCCGATGGCGGTATTTGTATCTAATGCAAAATTACAGGCATTGTCGGTCGATGCCAATCAATTAAGCCAGAGTTTTGAATGGCTTCTTACACAATTTCGTCAGAGAATTCCCACATATAAACACCCATCTCAAAAATCGGAAATGGATACCCTGCGCTTTAACTATTTGGCGAAATGGTTTTCAGCGTCAACGTTGGCCGAGATTGAATGTCTACGTTTGTGTATATTAGACCTACCTGTTGAGTACCAATCGACTTTGTTAACCATTGCAAGCAATGTACTACGTGATTATTCTTTGCAAGAGCCTTCAGACCTACGTGTCCGTCGTCGTCGCTCTCCCATGCCGACGACGCCCATCATTGAGAAATTTAGAAAAGATACAACCTATTTTCTGACCAATTTGACCAATATTCAAAGAGTTCTGAATTGTACGACAAGGAATCAAGCATTTATCGCCAACAATCAGCAGCTATGGGAACAATGGCAAAGTCATCAACCCGCAGGTACTCTAGGAATGGCGATTTAATAACGTCCCCACTTGGATCAGACCGCACGGGGCGTGCTCACTGAACATGCGAAAGTTATTAAATCGCCACTCCCTAATTGATCAATTTGATGCTGCTTATAATGCTACCCAGAAACTAGACCACATGCTAAGATACCGAAGAGACCATGTGGAGGGGTCTAAAAATGACAAAGACGAGAAGGCAATTTACG
>JBCCFC010000878.1:0-5981 GCA_039029935.1 Chloroflexota bacterium | reverse complement strand
GGAGTTATTGCCGCGCTGTGCATTGACCGATTCCTGGTAAACCACACTGCCAATCAGGTTGTAGACTTTGAAATCAACCCTTTACGGCACGTCAGGCGTCAAAGGTTGCCACCATCATGTACGGCAACACCGTCAACATGGCTGGCAATTCACTCCATCCAGTCGATGAGAGTGGCAAATCGGTTGGCTCCAAAAATGTCACCTACAACGGCAATGCGGTCAAAAACGGCTACGTCTTTATGGATTTCCTCAACTCAGCCGTGATTGAAATGCAAACACGCATGGGGCTATCCCCACAATTGAGTGGCAATGACCTCGACGAGGAGAGTCTGGTGTTGTTGGTCCCCACCATCGCCGTCGCCCCTGTCTTTGATGCTTATACCTGTCGGTTTACCTGTAACAACAATGTCCATCGCATGGATGAAACCTCAGTACGTCAAGAACGCAATGCCCTCTTTGGGCAGGGTTTGTTCCGACAGGGGGCGATTACGGTCAACGGGACCAAGATATCTATTGTCCCCTACGAATACAACCTCATCAACAGTGACGGTTCTGCGGATTTCTATCTGCTTGCCAACAATATTGGCGGCAACACGGTCAGTGACGAGGAAGATAGCGACAGCATTGGACACAAACTCATCTATGTCGACTATCTCTATATGTTGGGGGCCGAACAGCGGGGACGAGGCAAGTATATCTCATCGGATGGCGGCAAGTTCCTAAGCTGGACCGAGGACAAAAACAAGTGCTTCATCCAAGTACAAAGCATGGAAGCGCGGATGGTCTGCCCAGCGAAGTGGGCCATGTGGCGGTTTGCCAACATCGGCATCAACAACGTCTTTGGTGTCACCAGTGGTGATCCACTCTCAGAACACTTCTATGAGCAACATATGGTCGCCTATCAAGGAGGGTAAGCATGTCAGAACAACCACTTCGAGAAGGATGTTGTGGCGGTAGTGGCGTCGTCATCACCACCAAATCGCCCTTTGCACCCCAATTGGAGAACCCGATTTGTATTGTCCATGTGCGTCCAGCCGTCCGCCTGCTCAAAATCGGTCCTGTAACAAGACTGCGCTATGAGGTCAACCAGAACGAACCGTTCCTCGCTGATTGGCGTGATGCCCAGAAATGGCTATTGAAGCAGCGAGGTGGTGCCGTCTTTTTCCAGCGTAGTGAGGATTGTGTGCGGGAGGGTGAGACTGAAACCGAAGAAGAGGCTGAAGAAGGAACCGAAATAGATGTCCAAGCTGCTCAGTCTATTCTGCCAGCGAGTGTCCCAGATATAACGGTGATTGATGAAACGCTACCAGATATGCAGAGTACAGCAACACCAATGCCTCTTGGGGCTATTGCGCCAGAGCCTGTGGTCGAGCCACCTTCTGCACTAGATGAAATAGAACCGAAATCTGTGACGAAAACAGATGCTGAATCTGAGTCTACAAAGCCAGAGTCGGTGGATGAAGCAAATGCTGAATCTGAATCTCCAAAGCCAGAACCAGTGACTGAGATGGAGGCAGAGCCTGTGGCTGATGCACCGACAGAACCAGTTGAGGAGAAGCCAGAACCATCTAAACCAACTAAGTCCACCAGCACTCGGAGGACAACAAGTAGTCGGGGGACATCGACCAAGAAAGCGGGTGCAAAATAATGCCGCAGTGTTCTAACATCCCGCTGTCGACTTTCCCACAGAGTGGGGCTGCACAAACGGTTGTACCAGTGGTTGCACAGATTGACTTGGCGCAGATCCAATATCGGTCGCAATCTGCACCCGAACAAGGGGTCCAAGCCTATGCTCGGCTGATGTATGACCCCATTAAACGCGAAACGGAACCGCATTATTTTGATATTGATTACAAGCCACTCTCTAAGTTACCAGAGGGGCTTGAACCATTTCGGGTAGGCGAGGAGGCAAACGCAACCGGAATTTCCATGAGTCTCATTCCTTATTGTACGGATGAGGGTGACAAACGAGGTGTCATCCAAGCCTTTGGCGGTGTGGTTGTGCGACCGGATGGTGATGAGGCCATGTTCTTTGACTTGAAGTTAAAGCGATTGTTAGCACTGCCAGAGGGATTGTCGCCCTGTCAGGAGAAACTACAGATTGAGTCTTCCTGGTAAGGCAACGGTGAAGAGTTTGTGACAAAACAAAATGTATAGATGTTTAGATAATATTTTTTCATGCAAAAGAGAAGCAAGTCAGCATTTCAGCCAGTGTGCTGATTCGCTGACGAACTGAAATGCTGACTTGCTGAAATGCTGAAACAACGTGTAACGCTGGATTGAGGCATGTCAACACAACTGAACGGGATGAGTATTGAGCAGATCAATGCACAGATTACTACATCGGGACGGATGTCCGCAGCTTGTGCCGACTTTCTGTTCTGGTTGCAAGGCGACCGCATTGGCGATTTGGTGCCGGGCGTTGTGTATGAGGATGTGCCACAAGCGGTCAGTGACCTACGCAAGATAGAGGAATCTCATCCCTACATCATCAACGACCCAATTTATCTGGCCGTCTCTGTTCTCATCCAATGGCATGAACACACCGTTGTGCGCTACACCTCACGGTTGTGGGAAGGTGAGATTGTCCTGTTGCCCGATACGCCATCCTTGTATACGCAGGTGGGGAATCTGAACGCTGGCAATGCCAATGGACAGACACCACGTTTTGTGACCCGTGCGCCCAACATCGACAAGTTTGGGATGTGGGACAAGGGACGCTATGACGGCGAGTTATGGTATGGCCGTGTGGCCTTAGACCGCCAACCAGATATTTTTGTGCCGCAAGGACCCTTTCAGTGGGTGGCAATCGAGGGGCATCGGCATGGTGGAGAATGGAGGGACCCATATGTCAATGGATAGTAGTGCAATCGACACAACAACGCTGCTGTATTGGATATTTCTCTGGATATTGGGCTGGTTTGCCACGATGGGCATGGCTGGTCCCTTTGCCATTTTGGATGGACCCTTTGGTCTATTTCGCTGGATACGAGCCTGGCTCATTGCACTCTCCGGCAATCGGGCATGGGCTGCGAAGGGAATGCATTGCATGATTTGCCTGTCCCCCTACTTTGGTTTGCTGCCAGCGTGGATTGTGTCCAATGAGCTATCGCTTTCATGGCCTATCAGTATCCTTGTTTGGCTCTCCTTCACAGGCGGCATCTGCACCTTTACATGGTGGGTGTTGGGTTGGGTTGAGCCATCCTATGAGCTAAACGAGGCACAGCAGAATGTCGCTGCCATCAGTCGGGCAATGCAGAAGTTGGGTGCGGACGAACAGAAGTTGGACGCGGACGAGCGCGGATAAACGCAGAAAAGAGTGAACCGCAGATATGGAGGACCGCTGATTAAAAATATCTGTGGTTCCTACATCTGTGGTTATTTTTATGCTTTACCACAGATGTAGGAACCACAGATAGAAAGACAGTATCGGGAATCCGGCAATATCGTTTGTCTAACGCCATAATTTTGTACTTTTCTGTGCAATAAAAACTATCAGCGGTCCCCCATATCTGCGGTATCCATATTGTTTTATGTTGAGTAAAGAAGGAAGAGAATGGCTGAGAACAGACAGCTCCTAGAACAAGATATTCTGGAGATTAACAACGAAATTGCTGCCAATGGCGGCAAGATCACCATCGAGGTCGCAGACCGTCTGTACCTCGCTCAGAGCAATGGCATTGGTCACTTTATTGAGGGCATCATCTTTGAAGATACCGACCAAGCCCTAACCAACATGCGCGGAACGCTCAATGAATCGTTCCCGCAAATCACAGGCAATCCCGTCAACCAACTGGTGATGATGCTCGTCAAAACGGGGCCACAGACAGCGGGTCTCTTTGTCACCATGTTGGATGAGGGTGCCATTGTACCGAAATCCATCTTGGATACGGTTCTCAATATTGGCGATTCTGGCACGGTCACAGGACGTGTCGAAGGTGGTCAGACCTTCTTGGATGTGGTCAACGGCGAACGGCTACTGGCAGAACTCAAGGGCTCACTCGGTGCTGGCTTTGTCATGGGCGACCATCTGGAGCAGCAGCTCACGGCACTTGAGTCGTCGATGCGTGACACCTATGGAGCCGTCACCTTTATCGATGACTTCATTGAAGAAAACCAAATCAAGCCGGATACCAAGCCAGGCAAGTACATCTTGGGTGCATCCACTGTCGATTTGGGTGAAGAGAGCAGCGATGACGATGGCAGCATTGACGAGTACACCATCGCCAGTACCCCTGCTGAAATTGTTGAGATTGGTGAGAACGGTGAAATCACCAAACGCTATACCGTTCTGGAAGCCGATATTTCGACCTTCCATGTCGTCAATGCCAAGGCATATTCACAGTTCCGTGTGCTAGAAGATGGCTCTATCCAGATTCTGCCGTTCAACGTTGACAAAACCTACATCCGTCTGAATGTCCTAGAACCGCTCAAAGCACTGATTACCACAGAGCGTGAGCGCATTGACCTGCTGGAAGAGGCGATGACGCAGGCGCAACAGGACATTGAGGATAATGCTGGTCTTGCCCAAACGGCCAAAGAACGTGCCGATGCTGGTTATAATCTTGCAGCCGAAGCCAAGGACAAGGCCGAACAAGGGATTGCCGATGCCAAGACCGCACTTGATGCGGCCAATGCTGCGGCCCAGCTTGCCCAGAAGGGCGTAGATGATGCCAAAGCTGCCCATGATGCTGCTACGGCTGCGGGTGGTCAAGGGCAGCAGGGAATTAACGATGCTAAAACTGCGTTAGATGCCGCCAACGCTGCTGCTGACCTTGCCCAAAAAGGGGTTGATGATGCCAAAGCGGCCTATGACAAAGCGGTTGAGAATCGTGAACTCATTGACCAGATTTTAGGACGCAAGGACATCACGGCCAGCCGCAAGCCCAACATCATCGACCATCCAGAGGATGCGCTCAACAATTGGGATGGCCGTCAGTGGCATTTCAAGACCACACTCACAGGGGTCGGTGGCCCACGCAAGGTCCGTGTCGCCACCTATGACTGGAACATTGAGATTGGTAACTGGTATGACGACCCAGCCTCCCAACTCATCCAGCCCTATGGTGTCCGCAGCGTCAGTTTGGACCTCAATCGCGGCAGTGCGCTGATTATCGTTATGACCGACGATACCATCAACGCCACAGGCGAGGAGATTGACAGTATCCGCTGGCAGGTGAGCGGCACGTCGCTCAATGATACTGCTGAAAGTGTGCCTGATGTGGTCGGTGCGCCAACGGCATCCATGCCAACACCAAGTGCGGCCAATCTTTTCTCTGGTGGGACACACCTGTCACCCGTCTTTGACTGGATGAACACCTCCCTGCCAGCAGGTTCTTATACGGTCACGGTTACGGTTACGACTGACGGTCAGGAATTCACCGATACCTATGTGATGGAACAACCTGTAATGCTGAAAGATGTAGCCTTTGCGAATGGCATTGGTGTGGGCGAACCAACAACCCTCGACCTTACCTATAACATCTCACCAATTGAGGACCACTATGGTTCGGATATCTCAATCGTCTATGCCGATGGGCGTACTGAGGACTATTACTTCCCAGAGATTGTCAATGTCACATGGATGGTTTACGAAGGTAGCACAGAAATCGCCTATATGAGTGAGAGTGACCCAACCTATGACGCCAGTGAACTGTCTGAGTTGGTCACAGAATCAAGCCACCTCATCGCACCACACTTTGACTTGAGTACCTACTCAGGCAAGCGGCTGCGCATCGAGGTCGAATTGGATGGGACACAGGGTGAGCGAGGCTCTGCTTCCTACACCTATGATGTGCCTTAAAAGGTAGCACAAAAAGACTATCTGATAACAGATTGAACAAATCTCATCCGTGTTCCGACCCTAATTGTGTCTTTCTTCTCTGACACAAATAGGGTCGGAACACTTATGGAAGAACATAGATAAATTTCAGTAAAGAGTGATTCAAATATCGCAGATTACAGATGAAAGAAAGGACAAG
>JBCCFC010000877.1:0-5981 GCA_039029935.1 Chloroflexota bacterium | reverse complement strand
ATAGCGATGCCTATGATTGCCAATCTCATAAAATTCTGATGACCCAATTTAAAAAAGTGACTGTCCCAGTATAAGACTGCTCAATAACATGGCAAACAAAGGCCAAATGTATACACGAGTCAGTGATTGACGGTTATAAATGCTTAACCAAACTGGGACAAAAAAGATGATCAATAGTGCTACCGATAACAGAGCCTGTAGATAAACGAATAGACCAAGGATCATTATCTCTGTAAACACGAGCAACCCAATGCCTAAATTTTGTGAGAAAAAACGCACTGGATTTTGTACCCACATTGCGCCCAGATTTTGAATAGCATTCGGTTTTATCATCAGCTCGCCCCATCTATGCAATACCCACAGTGTAATCAACAAAAGTTGCAGTTGTGTTGCGCTAGACTCTAGCTGTAAAAACGCTGTAGATGAAAATGCTTGTGCAAAAGAGGGGACGGCAAGCAGCCGTGCTGGGTCTTCAAAAAATATTTGCAATTGTAGGAGTGTAAGCGACCAAGGCAACCCAATTGCAACAAAGCTATAAAGAAATGAAGGAGAAAGGGTGAGCGTTTGTTTGCAAATCCACCCAATCAACGTACATATGACCAGAATCACAGTGCAGACAACGGCGCTAGGACCAAGGATGACGGCTACACCGAATGTAACCAATAACGTTGGCAACACAACACGGATCAGCAGAGGCAACATATCCTTTGCGTCCCCAGACATGCTGGTGCTTCCTTGAAAAAGCCTTGCCGCTGGGGAATTGGATCGCAAATAGGGTAGCCAAAATTGCAGAGAGGCTGCGTGTGTACTATCTTGATTCGGTGATTGTTCTTGTTTTTCCTCACGTAGTAACCCACGTGAACCATCACTAAAGCGCCAGATTGCATTCCACAATGGGTCAACCAGCAAAATAAACAGAACGATGGTCGACCAATCCAATGTGCCAAGCGTTTGTAAATCAATATTGGCATTTTGGCTATGACCAAAGAAGACCAAACATGCGGCTAAAACAGACCAGATGGCTGTGAGTCGCCAAGGGGATGTTCCAACCCAAATCTGTGCATGGATTGTACCAATGAATAGATTTGAGGATGGTACATGTACACGATGAGTATTTGCTTGGTATGATTCCGCTTCACCATTGGTAATCGTATCTGATACATATCCAGCCTCATCGCTCGTGTTATAATGATACGCGCTATTTTGTTGTCTTGTTTCGGCTTGTGTAAGTGATGCCAAATGATGCCGCCCGAATTGGAAACTTGCTAAATTTCTATCAGAAATACGCTGATGAGCTGATTAAAACTCACAAATCTGGACGTTGATGCACTGGCAAATCATAGCGGATTGATATATCAAGCCACTATGAGTGTGTAAGTCCTAATCGTCAACAGAAATTCCCGATAGAAATCACCTCGATATGCTCATTATAACCAAAATATGGCAATCAGACTAAATTACAGATAAATGGTTTTTACAGATGGTCACAGTGGAATACAGCGGAGTATGCATCATTGGTGCTACCTACCCTTTTTGGCGGTGTGGCAGGAAAGAGTCAAACACGGTATACTGTAAATAGCTTTATACGATGAAAGCTAGCCCTGCCCATTTGCTGGCAGATTGTACGCTATCTTGGCAAGATTTTTAAATACATCTCGTCTATCAAAAGATAGTATTGTACTGATTGAGTCACGATTTACGTCTATCATGATCGTGGCTTGGTGTCTATTTAGGTACTTATTCAAGAGGAGAGAGTAATGGAGCTAAAATTATTAAAATGCGATTGGGGGATGGAATACATGGGTGATATGAAAACTCGCCTTCGCAATTATGCAGCGGCGGGATATGATGGCGTTGAGTGTGCCAACATTGGTATGGACCCATCAGAATTTTCCGAAATCACCGAAGAGCTAGGGCTAGACTACGTAGCCATGATGTTTTGTGACACGGAAGAGGATTTTCGCCAACAATTAGACAACGTTAAGAAGACGAAACCCATCCTCATCAACTGCCATCCTGGGCGCGACTACTATACATTGGACCGTGCTGTTACATTTTTCAAAAATGTCATGGCAATGGCACAGGAGGTTGACTGTGAAGTTGTCTACGAAACACACCGCACACGTATTTTCTATTCGCCGTGGAACACGGTACGCGTCTTGGAAGCCATTCCAGACCTCTATATTTGCGCTGACTTTAGCCATTTCACCACCGTTGCCGAAAGCGACATGCAGCGCAAAGAATATGCCGAGATGATGGACATCGCCATCTCGCGTACACATCACATCCATGCCCGCGTCGGCTATTCACATGGCCCACAAGTGCCCGACCCACGCGTTGGTGAAGGATACACGTGGACAGAACTGTTTGAAGGGTGGTGGGATCGCATCATCGCACAACAAGCCGCTGAAGGTCGTCCCTTCATGACCATCAACCCAGAATTTGGGCCACCGCTCTATCAGCCCTTCCATCCAGAAACGCGCGAACCGCTGGCTGATATTTGGGATGTGTGTTTGTGGGTGACCGGACGGTTCCGTGAGCGTTGGGCCGGAAAATTGTCATGAGGATGTAATACTGTATAGTAGGGAAACGACTCTTTCTCAGTGACATGTCAGTAGACAGTCGCAAAGATTGCTAAGGAATGGCGATTAGATAACGTACCCATTTGGATTAAACCCGCACGGGGTGTGCTCACTGAACACGCGCAAGTTATTTAATCGCTATTCCTAATCCGTGGGTCGGCAATCTTTGCGACTGTCTACACATTAAACCGGAAATGCATCACATCCCCATCCAGGACAACGTACTCTTTGCCTTCGACTCGCATGACACCCGCCGACTTGGCCCCACTTTCACCGCCATGTTCGACATACGCGTCAAACGGAATGACCTCGGCACGGATAAATCCACGCTCAAAGTCCGTGTGGATGACGCCAGCGGCTTGGGGTGCGGTAAAACCATTCTGGATATTCCATGAACGCACTTCTTTTGGTCCTGCGGTAAAGTAGCTAATCAGCCCCAGCGCATGAAATCCTTTGCGGATGATTTGATCCAACCCGCTCTCTTCAGCACCCGCATCGGCCAAAAACTCAGCCCGTTCCTCATCGGTCATACCGACCATCTCTTCTTCCAGTTTAGCACAAAGTTTCACAAACTCGCCGTCATGCTCTTGGGCAATCTGGCGCACAGCCTGTGCATACTCATTGTCCTCGCCCAAGAACTCTTCGTCCACATTGGCCGCATAGATAACCTTTTTACCACTGATAAACTGCATCTCATGATTGAATCGTACAAACGCATTACTTTCTTTATCACCATAGGCTGAGATGGGTTGCCCATCGGCCAATAGCGCCTGTAGCTCGTATGCAAGTTCTAGAATCGGTTGGAGGCTTTTATCTGATTTAACCTGTCGTGGTAAACGCTCCAACTTATTCTCGATCTGTTGCAGGTCAGCCAAAATCAATTCTGTATTGATCACATCAATATCATCACGCGGGTCAGGCTTTTCTTTGACATGGAGTACGTTTTCATCATCAAAACAGCGTACCACATGCACGATAGCCGAGGTTTCTCGAATATTTGCCAAAAACTTATTGCCCAAGCCTTCACCCCGACTTGCACCTTCAACCAACCCTGCAATATCAACAAACTCAACTGTCGAGTAAATTGTCTTTGCTGGATTGACCATCTCCACCAATTTATCAACACGTGCATCGGGCAGCGCAACAATTGCTTTGTTCGGCTCGATTGTACAAAACGGATAATTGGCCGCCTCTGCATTCTGCGCCTTGGTCAATGCGTTAAAGGTTGTACTCTTACCAACGTTGGGCAACCCAACAATACCAATACTTAATGCCATTTTTCGTCCTATAATTTCTTATCTACAAAGTTGAAAAGTTGAAGGGTTGAAGGGTTGAAGAGTCAACTGTCAACTATCAACTATCAACTATCAACTGTCAACTGTCAATCCGTCTACCAACGCAGCGGGTAACCCTGGCTCCACCCACACTGCGCCATCAATTTGTACAGCTTTTGCACCAACGTCTAAAGCTTGTTGTGCCTGTGTTAAGGTATGGATACCGCCACAGGCGATCAATGTATCTGTAATCTGTAATCTATCAACGGAGACAAGCGCGTTTAACATAAACGTAAATGCTAGGGGACCAAAAAGTGAACCAGTCACAGTTGGTTCATCGGTGTGCTGTCCGTTGTCTTTGCGTCGAAATCCCTGGGTTGTATTGCGAAATGCCGTTCCTGTGGGTGGCTGCGCAACGACCAATCCATCCGCCCCTGCATCCATCGCAGCAGGAGCCAACATCACAGCCGTCTCGACAGGCAGCTTAACCCAGACCGGGAAGTCGCTGGTTCGTGTTGCCGCCTGCACTAGCCTACGCACAAGGTCCTCATCTGCATATTGTGGCAACAGCAATTCAATCCCATATAGCCCATCCACACGGTTAAGGCGTGTTGCAACATGCGTCAATGCATCCCGATCTGAGTCCCCCACCTGTGCGATGACCGGACACCCTAGCTTCGGCCATAATTTTGAAATTTTTTTGACGACAGCAGAGACACCGCGATTTTGCAACCCTGTATTCAGGACAAATCCACTGTTGGTTTCGGCAACACGAGGTTCCTCTGTCCCAGCCCGACCATAGCGCATGATAGGCCCGACCACCACCGCCCCAAGCTTTTCCAGTTGTACGCCCTTATAGACCGCTTCCCCATAGCCAATTGTGCCGCCTGCCAACAGTACCGGGTTATCAACAGGCAGGCCGAATTTGTGGTTTGGAGCCAGTTCAATCATTTTCGTTTTCCGCTGACAGCATAAAGGGCACAGCTTAAGCCGTGCCCTTTATATAAAACCTTATAACGCTACTTAGCGAGTTGCTTCGTAAGCAATCCTGAGCGATGAACGGTCAGCCTGCAACCTACAACTTGCAACCTGTCCCTTCCAACCGACCCACTTTATTCTGGGCGGAACGTGCCGATGATTTGGTCAAAGACAGGCTCTTTTTCTGCCATACTTGCTTCCTCTGTTACCAATGTCATGACATATATTTTATCATTAGCAATCAGCCCCGCGACCTTCGCAAATACTTTATTGCTCATACCCACATTGCTCAAGTCTGCTGTCGCTGATGCTGCAACGGCTGGCAAGTTATTGATAACAGTTGGGCTAATGTTGCGAATTTCAACATCACCCAATGCACCAGCGTTGGCTTCCAGTTGTGCTTCGATCAAACCAACAGCCCATTCTGGGTTTGCATTTGGTACATCAATGACAGAAACGTTCAGCAATGTTGGCAGACCACCAAACATAGCTTTGGTTAGGTCTGTAATGGCAACCTTACCAACAGCCTGACCTTCTTCTGATTCCAAGAAGTCATTCAACTGGCCGATCATATCACCCATACCAAAGGTGTTTGCCATGTTCTGGAATTGCGAGCTACGCAGATCCAATTCTGTCCAGCCACGTGGCAGTGCGAATGAGTAACCCAAGCGTTCGTCTACCTGCACATTGAAGCCATCTGGAATGTTGACTTCTGGCGTTGGTACTGGCGTCGGCGTTGGTGGAATTGGCGTCTCGCCTGGCTTTGGTGTTGGTGTTGGTTCAGGCGTTGGTGTTGGTGTCGGTGTCGGTGTCGGTGTAAAGGTTGGTGTTGGTTGCATGAATGGCAGATCAAATGGCAATTGTTCCAGATATGGAGCCATTGCGCCACAACCAGCCAACAATGAGGCTACAAGTACAAATGTACTGACAAGAAGTAAATTAGAACGACTCTTTTTTGTGTTCACAGTTTTCACCTTTTCCCCCCTATGGATGGGCTAACTTGACTATCATTAGACATAGTACAAAATTATGTTTGATTGTATATGGTTGGGTGTATCGTATCTTCTCATATACACCCTCCATCTACACAGACTAATCACATTATTCAGTTACATATTCAAATATGCAGATGATAGGACTACATTAT
>JBCCFC010000876.1:0-5984 GCA_039029935.1 Chloroflexota bacterium | reverse complement strand
ATCTTCGGGAATTTCCAACCACTCAAACCGTTCATCACTCATAAATTTCTGGTCCTATCTTATCTTGCTCGATTTATTTTGGTCCATTGGGTTGAAAATTTGGCTGATTTTTCAACCCATTGGACCAATCTTCTTGTCTCTAAACTATGTCTATCCCTTAGACGCAGGCCGCGCCCGCTGTTTCGCCCACTCGCGTAACCCCTCAATCTCCTCACGCATCATCTGGCTCAAGGGCACGGTGTCCTGCAACACGTCGAGCAAATCGTTCATCTCTAGCGGGCGACTTTGGTCAAAGGCTTCATATAACCCTGCAACCACAGACTGCTCAACCTCTGCCCCAGATAGCCCTTCGGATGCCATCGCCAACGTATGCAGGTCGAAATCCTCTGGTCTGCGATTGCGCTTCGTGAGATGGATATTCCATATGTCGGAACGTTCGTCGCTGTTGGGCAAATCCACAAAGAAGATTTCATCAAAGCGGCCTTTACGCACCAACTCCGGTGGTAGCTGGCTGACATTGTTGGCGGTGGCGATGACAAAGACGGGTGACTGTTTCTCTTGTAGCCAGGTGATAAAGCTGCCAAAGACACGCGCCGCTGTCCCCGCATCGCTCATGTTGCTGGAGCCAATACCAGAAAACCCCTTCTCGATTTCATCCACCCACAATACCACAGGGGCAATGCTCTCGGCTACCTTGATGGCATTGCGCAAATTCTCTTCACTCGACCCGACCAGCGAGGCAAACAATCGACCCACATCGAGCCGCAATAAGGGCAACTTCCACGAGTTCGCCACCGATTTTGCCACCAACGACTTTCCACAACCTTGGACACCAACCAGCAAAATCCCCTTCGGCTCAGGCAGACCAAATGCCCGTGCTTCTTCGCTGAAGGCGCGTACCCGTTTGCGCAGCCACTCCTTGAGAATATCCAGCCCACCCACGCTTGTCATTTGTTCATCGCTGGCATAAAATTCGAGCAGCCCACTTTTGCGGATGATCTGTTTCTTTTCATTGGTCACAGCCTCGATTGCATTCCCATCCAACCGACCACTTGATTGAATAATGGCTTTGGCAATGGCATTAGACGCCTCGCTCTCCGTCAGCCCCAAACAGGCGCGTATCAATTGCCCCCGCTGACGACGGTCCAGGCTGATATCGGCACGTCCGGCATTGCGCAGTTCCTCCATCCGTCGCCCCAACATCCGTTTGAGTTGATCCGATGTCGGCAGAGCAAAATCAATGACGGTAATTTCTTTTTCAAGCTCACGTGGAATTTGTAGTACAGGCCCCAGTAGAATGACCGTTTTATTACTTGACTTGATGCCAAAGGCCACCTCGCGTATTCGCCGAATGACATTATTATCCTTGAGATAGGGATGAAAGTCTCGCAATACCCAGATAGCACCATCTTTTTTATCATGATCGAAGATGCTAGAAAGTAACACCAAAGGGTCACGTTTGCTGACATCAACATCTTTTGGTTTTGCTGGATTACTCTGACCTGTGGTGCTGCTCCAATAAAAGAGTGTTTTCTTTTGCTCTTTGGCTAATGCTTCAATCTCGTTCAGTGCCCGCTCCTCTTCTGGTGTTACAACCCAGAGTAAGGGATAGCGCGCACGAATATAGATATTTAGTTCTTCTTTCATAAATTTTTATATTAATTCAACGGCAAGCCCAGATAGCCAAGCTGCCGTGCTAATAGTCGAAATTGTTTCCAATCATTATACAAGATATTTTCTGACGCCAGTAACTTGATGGCATCTTTAGTAAAACCGCTCTTCGAAAAGTACCAATGTGTCACCGCTGCATAGTTTGTCTTGGCTTGGAACGTTTTGCTATTGTTGATAAAGTGACGAATCAGGTCAGCACCGATGCGTTCCTGTGTATATTTGACTTCAACAATCCACGCACCGCGAGTATCCTCATCTGCTCGTTTGTATTCACCGATGATATCCAACTCGATTTTAATCCCGCGCTCAACTGTACCACCCCGTCGCTCAATTGTATCAAAGTGGGGCAACTGCACGGTATTGTCATGGTTGAAATGACTGCCTTGCACTACCTGTCCCGCAAATCGGGTCATAATCATGCGCACATACATCTCGCCCAACTCACCCTTGATATTGCTAAGTGTACCGAGAAGACTCTTGTACTCTTCCTCCCAATCCTTCAATGATTTCTCTGGTCCTAGCTTCTCGATTTCCGTGTAGTGCTGATATTCGATATAACGCCGGAGCATCGGGTCTTTGGGGCCTGTGTAGCTGATGATGCCTGTCTTTTCGATGATATCAATCCAGCGTAATTTTTCCAGTGCTTCACGGGCAACCTTTTCGTCAATGCCAAGCTCCTCAGATGCCATCTCCGCGTCAATAAATTGATTGGGATATTTTGTCACCCACAGCATCACCCGTCTTGTCGTGGGGCCATCATTCAACCGTTCGCTATATTTTTCAATTTCTGGACCATAGTGTTGCGCCAAGATGGCATTTTGATGGCGTACCTCAAAGTTAGAAATTGTTTGTAAAGCATCTAGGCTAGGGAGCTGTTTTCGTGCCCCACAACGACTACGCATTAAGGCATGAACGCTGTAGGGATATCCGTCCGTCAATCGCCAGATCATTTCGGCTAACTCATCAGTAGCCTCAATCCCGGCATCATCTCCAATACGAAAGACCAAATCATGCGTTTCTTCACGCGAAAGTGGCTCTAAGTGATGCGCAACAATACGCCCATGTAACATCCCCGTCAACGCTTGGCTGACCAATAATGAGACGGCTGAGCCCGAAACGAGCATAGGCGCGTGACGCGTTTCGGCTGCTTGCTGAAAACTGTCCGTGTAATCATGATATACATTCTGAGTAGGATCATAGACGTTGGTTAACACTTGGAACTCATCCACAATCATCGCAGTAGGCATCTCGTGGATAGCAGCCTCTCCTCTTGGGAAATTGATCACCCAATCGACAAGATCAAATGGAATATCGCTTTTTAAATTAATCTGATATCTTTTGTATAATCCCAATATAAATTCATCGTCAACTTGTTGTGCAAACTTATAAAGTTCCTCAAATTTACTGTTTTGTCGAAAAAATAGAGGCTCCCGATAACGGAACGCCAGATAACTGCGAACATAGCCTGAAAAATAATGCTTTGCCAGTTCATAGCTTGTCATTGTCTTTTTGCGATTGAGAAATGGTGAAAACGTAATAAAAACGGGGAGTACCTCCTCTTGTTCATCAAAAAGACGGTTAAATAGTTTTGTCAGAATAGTTGTTTTCCCCGTGCGACGTCGCCCTACAAGCGCAAAACTGTTGTGAGGAAATTTTGCAGGGATATTCGTCCCCCATTCCCAAAAATCCTCTAACTCTTCCTCACGACCCACGAATAAGTTTTCTGTCATATCTTCCAATGGTGTTAGTTGATTCTTCATCTAAACGTTTCTCCATAAACTAGCATCTCACGGCAGAACTTGCGAAATTCTTTGTACAAATGATACCATAACCTTGCAAATATTTTCTGCTTACATTATAACAAATGTTCTTTGATTTGGGGAATGCAAACCATGACACATCAAACTACTAACCACACGAACCAACCAATCGAACTGGTGCTGGACATTGACCTTGTTTGGTCTGGACACCCTGTCAATTTTTGTCTGTTGACCACAAAATATCAACAGTATGTTGCCTATTATGACCAGTATCGTCAGATGACCGTCGCCCAACGCGCCATTGGTGATCAGGCGTGGGATTTCTACAAAGTACCCTCGGCACAGGATTCGCCGCCAGGCTATCGAGCCGCTGATAGCTCGACCATCCTGGGATGGGACAGTCACAACTATGTTTCGATGGCAATGGATGCAAGCGGTTACATTCACCTGAGTGGCAACATGCATTGCAATGGGTTGACCTATTTCCGCTCCACCTACCCCTATGATATTACCACACTTGCGCAAGTCTTTGCCATGACGGGTGAAAATGAAGCAGAGTGTACCTATCCGCAGTTTTTGTTTAACAAAGAGGGTACACTGATTTTTCACTATCGTGACGGTAGCAGCGGCAATGGCAGCGAAATTTACAACATTTACGACACCGATATCAAAACATGGCGGCGGCTGCTCGACACGCCGTTGACCGATGGGCAGGGG
Source organism: Chloroflexota bacterium (assembly GCA_039029935.1). Taxonomy (GTDB): domain Bacteria; phylum Chloroflexota; class Anaerolineae; order Caldilineales; family Caldilineaceae. The sequence continues at coordinate 1,836 of JBCCFC010000876.1, read as the reverse complement.
TTGATGAATGCGTACATGCATGAGCCATTGTTGGGTCCTGATGGGCTGTTTCATATGTCATGGGTGTGGCGTGATACACCTGACTGTAGCACAAACCATGACCTCTCCTATGCGTGCAGTCATGACTTCATTCATTGGAAAACGGCGGCTGGTGTCCCTATTACGCTGCCTATGATGCTCCATACCAATGGCCTGATTGTTGACCCTGTTCCGGCTCAGGGCGGTATCATCAATGGCACTGGCAAAATCGGCTTTGACACACAACAACGCCCCATTTTGGTCTATCACAAATTTGATGAACAGGGCATCACACAGGCATACGCGGCCAGATTTGAAGCTGGGAATTGGGCAATCTACCAGCTTTCGGACTGGACCTATCGTTGGTATTTTGAGGGCGGTGGAAGCATTCAGAATGATGTATATCTGGGTGCTGTGGAGCGAAACGCAGAGGGTGCATTGACTGTCTGGTATAACCACAAAGAAGAAGGCATGGGCATCTGGACACTGAATGAAGAAACGCTGCAACCTGTGACAACCACGCCGATTGATTCGCTCTGGCCGAAACAACTGACACAAGTAGAAGCTGATTTTCCCAATATGCAGGTCAACTTCCTGGCCGATTCTGCAACAAAATATGCGGGTGAAGAAACAGGCTATTTCCTGCGTTGGGAGACGCTGGTGCGAAACCGTGACCGTCCGAGAACAGGATCACTGCCAGAGCCGAGTATGCTGCGTCTGTATAAGCTTGTCTAAATAAATGTATGTTCCGGAGCTTTTTTACGCTTTCTACATACTTTCTATACATTTACTCGATATGCTTTCATGCAAATAGAGTGAGAACTTCGAGACCTACGACAGGTCTACTTCACACGCAAATAGGAGAATTAAGATGAACAATCGACAATGGTGGCTTATCACATCCCATTGTTTGGTTTTGTTGGTTCTTGCGGGTTGTGGTGGGTCAAGCGAGGAGGCGAGTGATGCACAGCCAGCCGCTCAGGCTCAGACCGTTAATAACAGCGAAGGCGGCAATGGCAACACTGGCAATGCTGGCAATGCTGGCGGCGCCAATACCTTCCAAAGTGCCTATCTCAGCAACGAATATGAAGGTGCATTGTCTGTTGTCATGCAGCTTTCGCTGGGTACAATGATGCTCGAAGAGTCGGACAACGCTGTCACCGCGGAACAGGCGTCAACATTGCTTCCCTTCTGGCAAGGATTACAGAGCGGTGCGATTCAAAATCAAGCCGAGCGTAATGCCGTCCTCAAGCAGATTGAAAGTACGATGACCGAAGCTCAGATGGCCTCTATTGTGGATATGCAGCTAACGGGTGAATCTCTGCGTACATGGGCAGAGAACCAAGGCCTTGAACCGCCACAATTCCGAGGGCAAGGTGGACAAGGGGGGGCTGGTGGTCCCGGCGGTGGTCCCGGCGGTGGTAATGGCCCTCTGGCGAACATGAGTGAAGAAGAACGTGCCGCTTTCCGAGAGGAGATGCAGGGACTATCTCAGGAGGAGCGTCAGGCACGTCTGCGCGAAATGGGCATTGAAATTCCTGAAGGCGGTCGGCAAGGTGGTCCTGGGGGACAAGGTGGACCCGGAGGACAAGGTGGCCCTAGCGGTCGTTTTGCCTTTGCAATGGAACCGCTGGTTGAGTTGCTGTCCGCACGAGCCGCAGAGTAGCTTGTGTGATGGTGTACGGGTGTGATGGTGTACGGGTGTGATGGTGTACGGGTGTGACGGTGTACGGGTGTGATGGTGTAGGCGTAATTGAGTGGAGATTCTATCACAGTTTCACAGTGCAACAGAGGATGTCTGTCTAAAACCGTTCGGAT
>JBCCFC010000875.1:0-5987 GCA_039029935.1 Chloroflexota bacterium | reverse complement strand
GATGGGCGTTAACGCAAGCGTACTCAAAAGGGTTAACGTAAGCGTTAACGGTGCTAGAAATTTCAAATTTAAATGGGAAATAAGACATTTGTATGGTTTGGAAGGATGGGGCAATGTCTATGAGTAAACAAAAGAAAGTACAGGTGCGTTTGCTGGGCACACCACAAATTTTGATTGATGATACCCCTGTCCCCGCTTTTGAACGCACAAAATCGGAGGCATTGCTCTATTACCTGCTCACAACAGGACAGGCGCATACGAGAGTAGAATTGGCAACCTTGCTCTGGCCGGACAACAATCCCGCATCCACACGCCGCTACATCCGTACGCATCTTGTGCCGATTCGTCAGCATTTAGACGATTACTTAACGTCAACCAGTGATACACTCGCCTTTTACCCACATCCGAATTGTGATGTTGATGTTCATTACTTCTGTAGTCTATATGGTATCAATTTCTCACAGCCAGGTAGCACACAGGCAGGTAGCACACAGATCAATATGATGCTGGCAGATGTGGCCGAGAGACAACGGGTGCGCACGATTGCAGACCGCTACCAAGGGACATTTCTGGCAGGATTTGCCGTATCCAATACAGAGCCATATCAGCGTTGGATGGATCAGATGCGTGAGGAGTTATCAACTCGAGCGGCCACGCTTTATCATCAACTGGCAATGGCGGAAGTCTCACATGAGAACCACACACAGGCACTGACCGATATAGATCGACTGCTCACGATTATCCCTTGGCATGAAGAGGGATATCGCCTCAAAATGCAGGTATTGTCGGCACAAGGCGCACGCTGGGCCGCGTTGAAGCAGTATGGCATTCTGAAAGAAATATTGGCGACAGAGTTGGATGTATTGCCAGATGCGGAGACGGAACAGTTGGTGAAGCGCATCCGTGAAGGGGACGATGAAGGTGGCCCAGGTGACATCACAGAGGGGGCATCATCCACCGAAAACGACCAAGCAGGGTCTGCCCAAAGAGGGCGTGCCCAATCGAATATCCCGCCTCGCAACGACTCTGCTCCTGTATTTCATTATCCACCTATCCCGTTGACACCGCTTTTGGGACAGGACGCCTTACTCACTGAAGCCTATGCCTCTCTCCAGAACCCAGCCTATCGCTTGCTGACGTTGACAGGGATGGGGGGGGTTGGCAAAAGCCATATGGCAATGACCTTGGGTCAGCAGTGTTATGAACAAAAAGAGAGCCGTTTTGCTGATGGTGTTTGCTTTGTGCCACTGGGTGGGATTGCCCCATTCACATCAGGCCGTAGCACAAATCAGAGTACACCCCAGCATGAAACACAGGAAGCGATTCTGATTGAGATGGCTGATGCGCTCAATCTGCCGCCCGGTAGTCGTGTGGATTTGCGAGAACAGATTACGCGCTACCTGCGTACACGGACACTGTTGATCATCTTTGATAACTTTGAACATGTTCTTGATGCCAAGCCCCTGATCGCTCGGTTGATGCAGCACACACCCAACTGCACATTTTTGGTGACATCACGCAACCGACTGCACCTGCCTGGTGAGATGGTTCTGCAAATCAACCCGCTACCTGTGCCAGAAACGGACGCGCTGGTGCGGCAACTTCGGCATGATTTGGCACATGGGCAATACACGGGCGACGGTTTAATGTTAGATGGTTCGGTGGATAATATTGCGTATGCAGGTGTTCAGCTTTTTCTGGACCGTGCCCGTCGTCACAACGCACAGTTTGCGGTGCATGAAGAGGATTTTCCCGACATCGCCACCATCTGTGCGCAGACGGGCGGGCTTCCCCTTGCGTTGGAAATGGTGGCGGCATGGACAGAGCATCTCTTGTTGTCAGAAATCGCCCAAGAATTACGTCAAAATCGGGCATTGCTGATCAGTGAAAGTGGTGGGAGTGTGACCAGCGTATCGTGGCATGAGACGGTTGATGCGCTCATTGAGCATTCCTGGCACCTGCTATCGATACAGGAGCAAGGCATCCTGATCAAACTAGCCCTATTCGCCAGCACGTTTGATTATAAAGCCGCAACCACGATTGTTGGCGTCTCGCTCCCCCAACTAAAACGGCTCACTGATAGCTCACTGCTACAAATCGCACAGCCAGGACGGTATACGCTCCATCCGTTGACGCGGGCGTTTTTGCGAGAGAAATGGCAGGCTGAATATGGCAGTGGTTCTGCGGAAACCGTCGATTTCTGGCAACAATATTGTCGCTATTTTTTGACCTTTGTGGTTGAGCAAGCAGGACGATTGGATGGTGCAGAGACGCTGGATGCCCTAGCGCGCTTACGGCTTGAGCAGGACAACATTGAGCTTGCGTGGCGACAAGCGCAGCAACGCCGCTGGATGTCATTGATTGAGCAGAGTTTTGATGCGCTCATTCGCTTCTATTGGTTGAATGGTGCCTATCAGGAAATCTTCATCCATTGCCAAAGTTTGCAGGACCTGATACAGTCTCTCCCCCACCGCGAGCAGGTTGACCTACTATTGTTTAATATTGGTGTGGTACGTGTGGAAGCCCATCGACAGCTATCGCAGCCGGAAGAGGGATTGCGGGTGGGTCGTTCCATTCAATCGTATGTGGATGACCCGTCATACACATCCCAAATTTTTCAGAACTTACGCGTCCGCTATCATCTAGCAATGGCCTATCTGTCAATGCTGGCGAGTTCGTTGGCCGAAGTGAAGCAACATGTTGAACGAGTGGCGCAACACTTATCGACCGCATCCCCCCCCACGCTGCACGGTCGCTATGAAATGCTGCTTGCCTACCATACCTCTTTTTATAACAGTAATTTGGAGCTAGGGTTGGAGTATGGCGAGCGCGCCCTCGACCATTATCGTGAGAGTGGCAACCGCTGGGGTGAAGCCGAGATGCTCCATGAGATGGGTGTACTGCTGACCTCCTATCGTCGAGGCAATGAGCGCATCATGCCCTATTTACAGGAATCGCTGCGCATCCGTCAACAACTGCGTGATCTTGCAGGCGAGGCAGAGACGTTAAGCATCCTTGGCGAGACCTTGCATGGGACAACGGCAGTCCAACGCGTCACCTATCTCCAAGCTGCCCTTGAGATTCATCGCCAGTTGGGTCACGAATATCGCCAACATTACACGCATACGGCTCTCGCCGCTGAGTGTAACGCCTTGGGACAATATGGGCAGGTGAATCAGTGTATGGGACCATTGCAGACCAACGATGAGGTGCTGGCAGACCCCAATTTGCATTACCTCGTCTTGAACAGTCTGAGCATCTCCGCCTCTTTACAGGGCGATGCCGAGCGGGGCAAGACATTGGCCCAGCAGATGGTGGCCCTCCATACAACCATCGTGCCCAATCAGCGTTTACGGGGATATATGGCGATGGGATACGCCTGTGTGGCAGGCAACATGTTGACGGAGGCGCAGACCGCCTTTGAGCAGGCACTGGCACAAGTGGCAGCGCGAGCAAACCCAGCACTAGAGATCGTACCACGCACAGGGTTGGCGGAGGTTGGCTATCGAATGCAGATGCAAAAGGGGCAGTCGGCACAGAGAACCGCGCGCGAATCCATCCTCAGCAAAAATCAACCAATTGACAATGCACTTACGCATGTCATGTGGCTCTATCCTCACTTAGGGACGGAGATGCGCAACCACAATGGCCGTGAATTTTTCTGGCCCCATTGGGTTTGCTATCAGGTGTTGCGTATGGCAGGTGATCCAAGAGCCAATGACCTGCTGCGCCAGACGCATCAACAACTGCTGCAATTGGCCGATGAATTGACGGATGAGACATTGAGAAGTTCATTTCTGGAGAATGTGGCAGTGAATCGTGCAATTCTTGAGGAAGTTGAAGCGTTGAAGCGGGAAAGCGTTGAAGCGGGAAAGCGTTGAAGCGATGGAGCGGGAAAGCATTGAAGCGGGAAAGCGTTGAAGCGATGGAGCGGGAAAGCGTTGAAGCATTCAACCGCTCCACCGTTCCATCGTTCCACCGTTCCATCGTTCCCCCGTTCCCCCGTTCCACCATTCCACCGTTCCACTGTTCCACCGTTCCACCGTTCCACCGCTCCCTTGTTGCCATTACGCCTGTCTTGGGATATGATACTCTCTACCGATAACTTGTTCGCATGAGAAAGCCGGATGTGGCTGAAAGAGAGATTCACATGACACTCGTTGACCGTTTTTTTAATACCGCAGGGCCAATGAAAACTGATATCCATTATTATCTACCGCCGCTTGAGCGATTTAATCTGGATGAAATTTTGGACCTGATTGATCAACAAAAATATTTTATCCTTCATGCCCCGCGTCAAGTGGGCAAGACCACCTTCATGCTCGCGTTGATGGACTATCTCAACCAACAGGGACGTTATCAGGCATTGTATGTGAACGTTGAAAATGCACAGTCTGCGCGTGAGGATGTGTATAGAGGTATCCGCGCCATTCTCAGCTCAATTGGGCGAGGGGAACTGCTTCATCTGCCGACAAAATTTGTTCAAGAAAACCGGGTTTCCGTTTTAGAGGATCATGGTGAAGACAGTGCCTTACAAATGTTATTAACCCTTTGGGCCGCTGCCAGCCCAAAGCCCATCGTACTCATGCTTGACGAAGTGGATTCATTGATTGGCGATACATTGATATCAACCCTACGTCAACTACGGGCAGGTTACAACAGTCGTCCGCGAGGATTTCCACACAGCATCATCCTGTGCGGTATCCGCGACATCCGCGATTATCGCATCCACTCTAGCCGTGAGAAAACAGTGATTACAGGCGGCAGTGCCTTTAATATTAAAGCCAAATCACTGCGCATGGGTGACTTTACCAAGGATGAAGTTGCAACGCTGTATCAACAACATACGGATACAACTGGGCAGGTTTTTCATGACAACGCTATCAATTTGGCATGGCATCTGACACAGGGACAGCCTTGGTTGGTGAATGCAATGGCCTATGAGTTGACCTATGAAATGAGCGAAAACCGAGACAAGTCTATTGCTATCACAGAAGATATGGTACACATTGCAAAAGAACGACTGATTCTCAGACGGGACACACATCTTGATCAGCTAACTGACAAATTGAAGGAACCGCGTGTGAAGGATGTTATTGAGCCGATATTAGCAGGGGAAGGCGAGCCAGAAATTGTCGATAATGATAACATTGCCTATGTTCTGGATTTAGGGTTGATTCGCAAAGTGGGCAAGCAACTTCAAATCGCTAACCCTATTTATAGCGAAATTATTCCACGAGAGCTAAACTATAGTACACAGGCGACAATTGAATATGAAACCGCTTGGTATGTGAATGAAGATGGTCGGCTGGATATGCCCAAATTATTGACTGAGTTTCAGGCATTCTTCCGTCGTCATTCAGAATCGTGGGTGGAGCGATTTGATTACAAAGAGGCGGGTCCGCAGTTGCTCATGCAGGCATTTTTGCAACGCATTGTCAACGGTGGTGGACGCATTGAGCGCGAGTATGGGCGTGGACGGAGACGAACTGATTTGTATGTCGAGTGGCCCATCCAGCCCCAAGATCAACCACAAAAAGAAAGCCATGAGTGGGCGTACCATACTCTGACCGATATGCAGAAAATTGTCATCGAACTCAAGATTCGCTATGGTGATTTAGAGGAAACGATTACAGAAGGGTTGGCGCAAACATGGTGGTACATGGATCGCAGCGATGCAGAAGAAGGGTATTTGTTGATCTTCGATCGCAGCGTCCAAAAACGTTCCTGGGACGATAAAATTTTCATCGAAAACAGAACCTACAACACAAAATCAATCCTTGTCTTTGGGATGTAATGTGGAGGAAGTTGAAGGGTTGAAGGGTTGAAGGGTTGAAGAGTTGAAGGGTTGAAGGGTTGAAGGGTTGAAGAACTAAGTAACTGCCAACTATCAACTGTTAACTGTTAACTATTAACTATTAACTCATACAGAACACCAATCGTGTGGTTTGCCGACACCTCACTTAAATAGGTCTGACGACGAGCCT
>JBCCFC010000874.1:0-5990 GCA_039029935.1 Chloroflexota bacterium | reverse complement strand
TTTGGACGCCACATGAACTTTTTCATTTTAAAGTCCCACCTCCGCCTTGGATACCCCCAGATCAAAAAAGACCTACAAATGAAACTTAATTCACTTTATTCAATACCCTCTCTCACCCCACTTTTAAGTGCAGTCCTACCAGAGATGGTTCCCTTGCCATCAATAACATGGCAACCTCATCTCGCAGCCATCGGTCTACCTGTTGACGCGCTGTTTCAGCTGATATCTCAGACTGCTCAGATTCATCAAAATCACCAACAATAAACTGAATAGAATTAGACTCCTCTAGTTTGACTTTATCTTGCACAAGCATACTTGCCTCCTTTCATTGTATCTTCTTCATCATTGCCAACACTTTTAACGCCTGAGCAATATCTCCCTGTTGCTCACGCTCGCTCAATTCCTCATATGGTGTGCCTATCTGCCGATGCCACCGTTCCACTTTTTCCACAGGAATCGTGACCGTGCCATCCTCATTGTGGATCGATACCTTAAACAGATGCCGCATCCAACTGACCCAAATTTCATGCTGGACATCGGCAAGAGCGGTAAGTAGTTCTGGGCTGTCGAGTAGGTCATGAAGCTGTTGATTTGTCATGTAAATTTTGCTCATGTGAAAAAATAGAGTCGCGGATTTAGGGAACACGGATTCGTGTCGGAACCAATCCGCGACCTATTTTATATGTACGCTTTTTCGAAAGTGTAGCAGATGCCTTTGCCCTTGTCAATGAACATTGGTACAAAAATTTCACACTAGCGTCAAATACGCTCTTACGCTATAATACCCAAAATCAGTAAGCAACAGCCATGCGCTGCGAAACCATAGACACAAATCTGGATGCACAAATTAATTACTTTATTCATGCTATTCCTACTCGTCGCCTGCTCCACCGCAAGCGCGGACAAAATCATAGATGCATCGCCTGACGAGGTGGCGGCAAGCCTGACAACAAGCGATTCGTTGGCCGCTGCGGTCGATGAACTGGCGGGTGTACTTGACATGCACGCAGACAGCATCAAAATTCGGCTGCGCGCTACGGACTGTATGGTCTGCAACGAAGCTGGCAATGAGCAGAATCGGGCGGGTATGACCGTGGATGAGGCGACGGCGTTGTTACCGGACAGCGATGCGGCATGGCTCTTTGTGCAAAACATTAGCTGTTTTTATATGATGAATGGGGATGAGTTTGTCCCCAAATCTTGCTCGGCATTTGAACAGTAGTTGGGGAATCGGTATTCAGTAGGCCAGTAGGTCGGTGGGTCAGTACCGAATACCGATTTACCGAATACTGACCTACCGAATTTTTAGAACAACATGGACATCATTTACGTACACGCGGGTAAGCAGGAAGCCAATGCCCGTTATGACAAATATCGTGCATGCGCACCATACCCATTTATCCCCGTTGGCGTCATTGGCATGGTCAACATGCTGCGGAAAGAGGGTTGGTCGGTGCAGGGTATCAATCTGCCCGTCGAGTTGCTCGGACAGCCCGGCTTTGACTTTCGTATGTGGTTGGCAAGGCAGTCACGCGCCAAGATGGTGATGATCGATCTGCACTGGTATGAGCATTGTTATGGGGCGATTGATGCGGCGCGGGCGGTCAAGGAGGTATGGTCGAAGACGCCTGTGGTGATTGGTGGGTTGACCTCCTCCAACTTTGCCGAGGAGATTCTGGACAACTTTGATGTCATTGATTATGTGGTGCGTGGGGATTCGGAGGAACCGATTCGGCTGTTGGCCCAGCAACTTTGTGGTCAAGCCGAGGGTGAACAGGATGTCACGACTATCCCCAACTTGGTCTATCGTCAGCCTGGTCTGGACGGCAAGGCGTCACAGAATCCACGCTCATATTTTGCCAAATCAGCCGACCTGGACAGCCTTGATTTTGTGTCAATGGACTGGCTGCACAATTATAAACGCTATGCATCGTTGCAATATTCGGGTGTTGGTACAATTGCCATCCGCAAGCCCAAGTATCTGGGACATTGGTTGACGATTGGGCGGGGCTGCGTGTTTAATTGCACCTATTGTGGTGGCGGCAAAAAATCACACACGGATTTGGCGGGGCGCAATGGTTATGTGGTGCGTGACCCTGAAAACGTGGTCAACGACATTCAACGGCTACAGGAGCTGGGTTATCATCAGGTGTCGCTCTCGCTTGATCCAGCGACCTTTCAACCCAAATGGTGGAAACTCTTTTTCCGATTGATGCAAGAGCGCAATGTCGATATTGGGCTGTACAATGAGTTCTTCCAACTGCCGTCCCATGAATTTATCGACGAGTTTGCCAAGACCGCCAACCTGCAACACACCGAGGTTGCCATCTCACCACTCTCTGGTGATGAGGGTGTGCGTAAGAAGAATGGCAAGTATTATAAAAATGGTAAATTCCTCAAAATGCTGGAAAAGATGCGTGAACATCGAATCCCCATCTTTATCTACTTCTCGCTCAACCTCCCCGGCGAAACCCCACAGACCTTTAAGAAAACACTTAAATTAGCCGAGCAAATTGGCAAAGTCTATCCGCATGATCTGTTACGGATGCTCAACCCCTGCCACACGCTTGACCCCGTGTCACCGATGAGCCGCCAGCCGGATGCCTATGATATGCAGGTCCACTACACCAATTTTATGGATTACTATAATTATTGTCAGGGTACAGGGTGGGAACCGCGTCAAGTCGTGCGTGGGCAACATCGCGGCTATGAGATGAACGGGCGACCGGCGCAGATTGTGGAGAAAATGGCACAGATTTGGGATGTGTTTGCGCAACAGCAGCAGTTTCAATGCTTTCCTGTGCCTAGAGGGTGGTAAAATAAATAAAAATTAATTTTAAATTTAAAATCAATAGGAGAAAGTAACATGTACGAACCAACACCAGCACAAAAGTTTACCTTTGGTCTATGGACTGTGGGCAACATCGGGCGCGATCCATTTGGCGATCCTGTGCGTGATGTGATGTCACCTGTGCAGCTTGTGCATTTGCTGGCCGAGGTCGGGGCCTATGGCGTCAACTTTCATGACAATGACTTGGTGCCGATTACAGCGACACCTGCGGAACGTGACCAGATTGTGGCCGATTTTAAGGCGGCGTTGGATGAGACGGGTTTAGTTGTGCCGATGGCAACGACCAATCTCTTTACCCATCCCGTGTTCCGTGATGGCGCATTCACAAGCAATGATCCCAAAGTGCGTGCCTATGCACTACAAAAGACCATGAATGCGATGGACTTGGGGGCAGAGTTGGGCGCAAAGGTCTATGTCTTCTGGGGCGGTCGTGAAGGAACAGAAACCGATGCCGGCAAGGATGCGGTTGAGGCCAGCAAGTGGTTCCGTGATGCCATCAACTTCCTCTGTGAATACAACATGGACCAAGGCTATGGCATGAAGTTTGCGCTGGAAGCCAAGCCCAATGAACCGCGTAGCGACATCTATCTGCCCACAACGGGTGCGATGCTTGGCTTTATCGCCACGCTGGATCATCCAGATATGGTGGGTGTGAACCCTGAAGTGGCGCATGAACACATGGCGGGGTTGAACTTTGTCCATGCAGTGGCACAGGCGATTGATGCCAACAAGCTCTTCCACATTGATCTTAACGACCAGAAGTTTGGTCGCTATGATCAGGACTTCCGCTTTGCGTCGGATTCGCACAAGGCGGCATTCTACTTGGTCAAGCTGTTGGAAGACTACAATTATGATGGCAATCGTCACTTTGATGCCCATGCCTATCGCTCATCGAACGTCGAGGATGTCAAGGCATTTGCACGAGGTTGTATGCGTTCGTATATGATCATGAAAGAGAAGGCGCAACAATTCAATGAGGATGCCGAGATTCAGGCGTTGCTGGCTGAGATCAAGGCCGATGATGGCTCAATGGATCAGTTCGCTGGGGCGTATTCATCTGAGAAGGCAGCGGCTCTGAAAGCGCATTCATTTGACCGTGATGCGATGGCTGTCAAGGGGCAACCGTACGAGCGACTGGATCAGTTGGCGAATGAAGTTATCTGGGGTGTTCGCTAATCTAGGTTCATGACAGTTCTGAACGTAAAAGAGGTTGGCAACCTGTCAGCATGTCACAGGTTGCCAACCTCTTTTACGTTCACGGCTATTACGCTATCAATCACTCTCAATCGACGATAGCCCCTCTACAATTGCCAACAATTTCTCCCGTGTCAATACATCCGGCGCAAACAACGCCATCCGACGTAGGGTCGAGTCACGCATCAGTCGCATAGAGGTCAGCATGCCCAGCATCGGTGGTGGCACGTGCTGGGCCAAAACAGCCATTGCCTGTGGATGGTCAAAGAGCGCACCCAACGGGGATGACAGATGGAAGAACGCCCCTTCTTCGTCGGGGACTCCTGCGGCGGGGTCTTCTGGCAATGATGTAATTTTTAACGCCAGAGCGTGATGCGCTTCAAGATGAAGATGTGCATCCGTCACCATACCGTCCTGTGGCAAACCCAGTCGTTGATACTGTTCAACGGGCGTGTCATGCGCTTGCATCGCATCCAGCATCAACCCAATCATACGCTGCTCCACCGCTGCATCCACAATGGGATTTTCCTGCTTGGGATCGGTTTCCAAATCAAAGAGCAAGGTCGCCTTTTTGCCACCTATACGCATTCGAGAGGCTATCTTCATGACCGGACAGCCCTTGGTAAAGTCAAACGGTGGGGCCATCACCGTCTCTTGCAACTCGGCCACCGTGAATGGCTGGTCCATGTGCGTGGGCATGAGCGTATATTCATACGGCGGAGTAGTGCTGTCAAAGTCATCGGCGCGCATGTAGACATAGCGACCATCGGTGACATTGACCCAGCCCCCATATGCGCCAAAGAGTGCAGCCTCACGCACAGGTGTATCGCTGGCAACTGTCTCTGCGAGTGAAGAGCCACGCACTTCAGCGGGAATAGCTACGCCAAAGTATGAAAGCAAGGTGGGTGCAAGATCAATAAGCTGCACCAATGATTGACGCCGTTCTCCACGTTTCTGACAGCGCGGGTCCCACACAAAGAAAGGTGTGTGCGCCAGTTCATTATACCAAGGCATCAAGTTCTTGGCCCACCAGCCATGTTCACCAAGCAGAAAGCCATGATCCGTGTTAACAATGAGCATGGTGTCATCCCAAAGATTGTGTTCGTCCATCATATCCAGTACTTTGCCCAGATAAGCATCACACATGCTCACCAACGCCGCATATTCATAGCGAAGATGTTGCACTTGGTCGTCGGGTTCGGTGACGGGCTTATAGGCAGGCCAATCAAAATGCGGGCCATCATAGTCGTGGGGATAGAGGTCCTTCCACTGCTGCTGTGTAAAAAATGGCTCGTGGGGGTCAAAGGTTTCAATCTGGAGAAACCAGCTATCCTTGGCGTGGTTGGTTTGGATAAAGTCCAAGCCCTTGGCAAAGGTTCGTGCTTGGGGCATAGACGCCTCGCTCTGCATATGCTGCCGATTGATCATTTCATGGCGAAATCCATCTTTAAAATTGGGCAAAATGTAGGCGTCTGGGTACTCAGGCTCGTTTAACTGCCCCTTCCAGTGGTCGCCCTCTTGTCCACGTGACACTTCCCATGAACTGTAGCGTGTGTGATAGGTCGCGCCGCCATCCTCCCAGTAGTGCATGTGGTCACTGGTGAGATGCGTGTAGACACCGTGTTCCGTCAACAACGCGGGCATCGAGTTATCAAAGGGTTCGAGCGGTCCCCAGCTACGATGGAGGAAATTGTAACGCCCCGTGTGCAGCTCGCGACGCGCAGGCATACAGGGCATGGAGCCGACGTAGCTGTTGTCAAATGTGACCGTGCGCTCGGCCAGTCGTTCAAAATTGGGTGCGTGAACCCAATCGCATCCATAGTTTGGGAGCATGTGGCGGCACGAAAGAGCCTCTACAGCCGGACGCCACTGATCTTTTCGCCATATCGTGCTCAGGCTTCGACCTGTTTTTCGCCCCTTTTAAACAGGCGTCCCCTGCCCTTTC